>CAZPCR010000155.1:0-6720 GCA_964585035.1 uncultured Anaerolineaceae bacterium | reverse complement strand
TCGAGTTCTTATCAATGTACCAAAGGATGCCGTCACCGCCGCCCGAATCAATATCGCTAACCCCACCGCTAATCGAAACATAGCCGTTCATCGGGCTTTGCCAGGCGATGATCGCCAGCTTGCCAGGACCTGGATAAACATTGGTTGTATAGGTCGGCCAATTGACAGTGCCGGTACCGTATCGGCTGCCCGATGCATTAAATGCAACAAAAGGAGTTGTTCCAGATGTCATCCACCATACAGGATATCCACCGTTAGTGTCGAAGGTTGATAACAGGGAATAATTGGCTGGATTACGCGTCAGGCTCGTGCTTCCCATGAATTTCCAAACACCTGGGTTGTTGCAGGAATCCCGGTTGGGATTCTCCTGGTTGGGTGTTATTCGAAAATCGCTCGCTAAATTCCAGGATGTGCAAGGAACGGCTGTTGCGGTTTGTGTAGCGGTTGCCGTAAAGGTAGCAATACTTGTTGTTGCTATCGTGGGTATGGATGTTGTAGTACTGGGTTGAGCGGGTGTAGCTGAGTTGGTCGGTGTTGGGCTTGGAGAATAAGCAGATGTTGCCGTAGATGTCGAACTAGGCACAGGAGTGTTGGATGCATCTGGAGTGCTGCTCGGTAGAAGAGTATCTGTGGGAGGGGATATATTCGTTGGTATTAGCGTCGATGTGAGTGTGAGACTGGAAGTAATACTAGGCGTTGGCGTAGAAGTAGGTGTATCAGTTGGAGTATCGCTCGGGAGATCATCCTGAGGAGAATGTTTAACTCCACTGTCCCGATCGATATTTACTCGATTCAATAGGTGAAAGTCTGCAAAGAAAGCTTTTCCCGAAGGAATGTATCCACCGGAGGATTCCGTGGGTGTGTCCGTCGAAACCTTGGTTGGCGTATCGGTCGGTGTATCGGTTGGCGTATGGGTAGCTGTAGCAGCAGGTGTATCTGAAGGAGTATCGGTTACCGGAGGAGTCGGTGTAAGTGTATCCGTCGTACCTTCTGTTGCTGTCGAGGTCAGGTTTAAAGTGGGAGAAGGGGTGGCGGTTGTCGTCGCAGTCGCAGGTAGCAGGGGTTGTGCGATATGCTCCACAGACTGGATGCGATTCCCCGCCTCGTCATATGAATAATCATAAGACGCAAGCGCCGTTTGTCCCGAATGATGTTGGATCCTTTCAATCTGGCCGGCCGGGTCATAAGCATAATCGGAAGCGACTCCATTCGGCCGCAGCACGGATGTCAGTTGGCCTGCCGCATCGTAGTCGTAACTTGTTCTCTGTGTGTTCCAATCCGTAACCTGCCTCAATTGGTTGGTGGCCGTATAGTCGTAGTTTACAGTCTTGTTATCGGGATAGGTCAGTCCAACGCGGTTGCCCGCAGCGTCATATGCATAACCGATCGATTTCCCAAACGGGTCGGTGATCGTCGTCGGGCGATTGAGCGAGTCATATGACCAGTGAGTGGTTCCGACCCCGTCTGTCATGGTGGTGCGGCGTCCCGCCGCGTCGTAGGCAAACTGGACCGACGTGTTTGGATAGTTGATACCGGTTAATTGGCTTGCATTGTCATAATTATAGGAAGTGGTAACACCGTTTGCGTCTGTCTGCGATTGCAGGTTGCTGTCTTCATCATAAGTGTACGATTTGGTATGGCCTAGCGGATCGGTAACTTGTATCGGACGATTGAGGTCGTCATAGACATAACTGGTGGTGTGTCCCTTTGCATCGATAACGCTTAATCTGTTGCCGTTTGCATCGTACGTGTATTCCGTACGGACGTTGGTCTGGGAATCGGCCGGAAATCCATTGCGATAATTTTCTATCACGGCGGTCAGGTGACCTAAAGCGTCATATTCAGAGTGCGTATAAACGCCTTTGGGGTTGAGATGTGAGATTGGGTATCCTACAGCGTCGTAACCGAAGTGGGAGGTGTGGTCGTTTGGGTCGGTTACCGCGGCTTTACGGTTGAGCAGATCGTAAACATATGTGGTGGTATTTCCCAATCCGTCGGTTACCGCTGTCAGGTTGCCTGCAGCATCATAGTCGTTCGATGTTGTGTTTCCTTTAGCGTCCGTAATTGTATGTACGCGGTTGAGCGGATCGTAACTGGTAATTGTGGTATGGCTGTTGGGGTCGGTCACGCTCAGTTGGTTCCCGGCAGTGTCGTATGTGTAGGCTGTAGTTCCGTTTCCGGGGTCTGTGACCTGTGTTAACTGGTTGAGCACATCATACGAAAAGGATGTGGTCTTGTTGTTGGGATCGGTACGGCTGGTGAGGTTCCCGGCTGCATCATAGGCTGTTGTGGTGGTACGGTTGAGAGGGTCGGTTGAAGATATGACATGGTCCAGTCCATCGTAAGCATAAGTCGTCCTTTTACCGCGTGCATCCACCATGGCGGAGCGGCGACCTGCATTGTCGTATTCATATTGAGTGACGTTACCCAGCTCGTCCTTTATACTGACCAGTTGGTTTGAAGAATCATAACTATAGGTCGTATGGTTTCCATTGGGGTCGATCGTCTGGATTTGGTTGCCTGCATCGTCGTAGAAATATTGCGTGACTCTCCCTAAAGCGTCTGTCTTCGTAATTAGATGACCCAGCGCATCGTACTCAAAATGCGTTGCGTGTCCGTTGGAGTCTGTCAGTGTGATCAGGTTGCCTGCGGCATCATAAGCGTAATGGGTCACCTCGCTGGCCGGGTCGGTGATTGCCGTAACGCGTTTCAATGGATTGTAGGCATACTGGGTTGAGTGGCCTAATGGATCGGTGGAAGTGGCGATTGTGCCATCCGGGTTATAACTGCTTTGGGTATTGTGGTTAAGCGGATCTGTAATGGACAACAGCCTGTCCGCCGCATCATAGCCATATTGAGTTACTCGTCCCAGGGCATCCGTCGCGGCTGTCAATCTTCCCGCCTGGTCATAGCTTTCTGAGGAGGTGCTGCCGGCCGGATCGGTCATGCCTGTGAGCTGCTCGGCCGCATCATGGCTGTAATAAGTCGTTCTTCCCAGGGCGTCCGTTATTGCAGCTCGGTTCCCGCGGACGTCATATTGAATTTCGGTTTTGATATTATATTGGTTCAGGTAGTTTTGTGGATGATTGGGGTCATAGTTTTGTGTAAGTCTTGTCAGCTTCCCGGCGGCGTCATATTCGTAATGGGTGACCCTGTTTAATGGGTCGGTTTCATTTACTAACTGGCCGAGGGTATCGTAGGAATATGTCCAGGTTTTCCCGAGCGAATTCGTCATCGTGAGACGCTGTCCATGCGAATCGTTTGTAAATGAAGTGGTATGACTGAGAGGATCGCTTACCGATTCTAGAAATCCATCGGAAGAATATGTATATGTTGTGATTTTGTTCAAACCATCCGTAATGCTGGTTAACTGGTTACCGGTGTAGGTGTAAGTCGTCAGGTAATTTCGTGGGTCGATGATCGAAATCGGGTGGTTGGCCGAATCATAAGTGATATCGACCTGATTCCCTGCCGCATCAATTGCGTGGGTCATATTAATCCCGCCCTCACTCCAGGTTAAGGATGACGTATGACCGGCTGGATCTGTTTCCGATATCAAATTGTAATTACTGTCATAGGCCTTTGTCGTTGTACCGTTAACCGGGTCGGTCTGCCCGACGAGCAGTCCTGTAGCATTGTAGGTATCAACCCGTTGATGGCCCAATGCATCGCTAATCGTCGCTGTGCCGTCTGGGTTATATTCGATCGATACAGTTGTATTACCCAGCCCATCGTATTGATGGATGGCGCGCCCCAGGACATCATAACTGGTACTTACGACGGTATTCGCATTCGGATCTTTAATACCGGTCAAGTGGTGGCTGGCATCGTATGAATATGTCCAGATTTTATTGAATACATCGGTAAACGCTACAAGGTCGCCGGAACTATTATATGTGTAAGAGACATGCCTGGAGGTTTGGTCGCTGACGGAAATTATGCGCCCATTGGCATCATAGGCAATTTGGAGATAGCGTGTATCGTTATCTGCGCTAATGGTTATTAACTGTCCCTGTGCGTTGTAGGTATAACTGAACGCATGGCCTTGTGGATCTTGCTTGGAGACCAGGATTCCGTTTTCATCAAAGGTATACTTTTCCTGCCCCGTCGTGACGATTTCATAGGTTGCGGGCGTCAGGGTAGGCTCGGTTAATGAGGCAATTATCCCTGGTGTGGCTGAATAGGTGTTGTTTGCTCCGATACTGAAGAAGTCCCTGTTCCCAAGCGGGCTTTGGAAGATGACATAGCCTGTCATCCCGCCAGGGTCGGTAGGAAATATCAGCTTGGCGTTCAAGTTATCTGTCCAACCGGGTCCAAGGGGCAACTTATATTTGTTCGTTGCCCCCGACGAATAAGCACGTTCAAAGCTTAAGTTCCCCGCCGAGGTCGACATGGTAAGATCTGTGAAGTTGTCTGAAAATGTGCCGGTACGCGTGTTGATCGGATCGCCACACTTCCCCTGGCTGGATGGTCCCGTTGAGAATTGGGAATCTTTGCATGAAGAATTCAGCACAGAATCATCGTTGACACCAGAAATAGGGTTTTTCGAAAAGCGCCAGATAACGTGGCTGTACCAGGTATGCAGATAGGCGATGTGCGGATATGGCGAGAATTGGATTTCGGCTTCTGCTGTATTTCCCGCGCCTAGGTAGAAGCTGCCAGTCTTTACCCAATCCAAATATGTGTATGAATCCCCCCAATAATCGATCGTGGCCCAGTGGTTATCGCCGCCATCATCATAGGCAGCAAAGGCATAATAGATTGTACCTGCATCTCCTTGATTCTTAACATATAAATCCGTTTTACACGACCCGCCAACTTCAAATTGATCAAACGGATAGGTATTATGGCATTTAATAGTTGCCTTGGCGGAGACGTCTGCAGCATTATTTGGCCCGATTGATGAAGATGAATTATCCAGGCCTGCCCAGCCTTGTGAATAAATACTAATTGGGGATATGAAGAGAATCGGCCCTGCGGACTGTTCCGCCACTTTGGCTGGGGCTGAAGAAGGGTTTGAATCGGGTCTCTGTCCCATCCGAGGAGCCGGACGAGTAAAGATTTCCACTTTGTTTGTTCTGTTCTGCGTGGCTCCTGGCTGAGGGATATTATTCTGGGGTGATGCTTGGCTGGCTGAAACATTGAGAATGGGCACTAATGCATTGATCAGAAGTACCAATGCAATAAATAGTCGGACGAATACCTCAACGAGCTTTATTTGACGAGCCATACTGCCTCCCTGGTATTTGATCATCCCAATGAATGATCATACGTCTCTGAAGGTTGTTTTTTTTATTTCGGACTTGGTTTACGGCTTGGATTTTGAGCTGATCGCCCCCTGAGCCGATGGTATTCTTACTTGTCTATATTATTACCGGAGGCAAGTGTTTTTTCAATTGGAGAAAGTCACGGGTTAAGAATGACTTCTGTTCTATCCCGCAATTAATGGCAACCCTCCCGAAAATAGACTTATTGAATATCGCCGCCCATCACCAGATTACCTGATCCCCAATTACCAATCTACCAATCTACCAATTTACTGATTTGCCAATTTACCGACCCACCAATACCCATTTTTCAAAAACTTGAGACACAGTGGACACAATGGACGAAATTGTGTAAATCCTGATACTCCATGGACAGATTTTAACTTGACATAGAACATTTGTTCACTATAATTAAAGCGAGTGATCGGGCAAGGCGTCCTCAAGACGCCATTGCCCACTTCGATGACATGAGTCATCGAAGCCAATCGTCGAAGCATGCAATATGAGTCGTCGAAGAAAACAATGAAAGGAGTCTACCCATGCCCCGCAAACCCACCGGCCGCAAACGCGGCGCCCAGCCCGAAAATGCCAACGCCCTCAAACACGGAATTTATTCCGAGCTCATATCCATCCAGGACGGCGAGCAGGTCGAGCCCATGCCGCACGACATCAACACCGACGAGCTCACCTTTGCCCGCACCCGCCTGAAATCCTGCATCCTCAAACAGCAGACCGCCCCGCCCGAAGATTGGCTCAGCTATGAAAAAGCCATCAATGCCTATCTTGCCCGCATCGTCGCCATGGTCCACCACAATGCCGTCCTTGGCGAGGACAAGAAGGTCGCCTTCATGACCGTCATGGAAATGATCCGCCAGGTCAACGAGCAGCAGCATGTCAAATAGGATGAGGCGCGACGAACGTCGCGCCTTGGTTGCGAAGTTATCCCACCGCCAGCGCGCCGAATTGCGTAAGAAGGTTGGCAAGATCCGTCATTTCACCGACGGTTTCATCGGCGTCCATCTGCGTCCGTATCAGCTCGAAGCCGCCAATGCCATCGTCAACTCGGTCTTGAACCGCGATGGCAATACCTTCGTGATCATCTTTGCCCGTCAATCCGGCAAGGACGAATTATTGGCGGACCTCATCCTTTTTATCATGGCTCGCCTGGCCGAGATCGGCTGTTCGATAGTATGCGCCCAACCCACTTTTCGTCCTCAAACCGTCAATGCCATGGACCGGTTGCGTGCGCGCGCTTCCCAGCGGCCGTTTTTCATGCAGGGCAATTTCCGCCAGAGATATGGCTATATGTATCAATTGTTGACGTCCCTTGTCACTTACTTTTCCGCCGACCCGTCAGCCAATGTTGTCGGTGCTACCGCCGATCGTCTTCTCATCATAAATGAGGCCCAGGATGTGCAAAAGAATATTTACGATCAACGTTTCGCCCCCATGG
>CAZPCR010000154.1:4205-6743 GCA_964585035.1 uncultured Anaerolineaceae bacterium | reverse complement strand
CATCAGTCTAAGCATTGTGACGGCCAACGATAACGGCAATTCTTCCGGCGAGTACGGGGCTTCCCTGAATAACTCGGGTGTCACCGCGCAGCCGGTGACATTGACTGGTGCAAATAATTTCTATGACAATTGGGACAGCGGGCTTTTCATCCAGTCCACAGGCCTGGTAACACTCAACACCCTGACGTCTGAGTACAATGGTGTAGGTGGCACACATGGTTTTGGTCTGGAAATTACCAATGCCGCTGCCAGTACGGGCGTCAACCTTACTGGCTCCAATACGTTCTACAACGATCATTCCGGCGCGCTGTCCATATATTCCAAGGGACCCATCACGCTCAACAACATCCAGGCCACCAATTCTTCGACGGCAGGCGCCATCGGAGCCTTGCTGGACAACACCGCCAGCGGCTCTGGCAGTCCGCAGAATGTCACCATCGCAGGCACCAATGATTTCAGCTACAACAATAGTGATCTTCTCAACATAAAGACCTACGGCGCCATCAGCCTCAACAATGTTACCGCCAGTAATTCGACCACCGGCAGCGGAGCCAGTCTCGATAATTCCACCGGAACAACAGCCAAATCCGTGACTCTAACTGGCACGAACGCTTTTAATAACAACAACCTGGATGGTCTGGACATCACTACTTTGGGTGGGGTCACGGCCAGCAGCCTTACTGTTGGCTACAACGGCCTAAACGGCGCCACCCTTTCCGCTGGTGGAAACGTCACATTTAGCGGCATAAACCAATTCTACGGTAACGCCGCAGGGTATGGGCTTTCCATCCATACCTCAGGTGTGATCAACCTTAATAATGTCACCGCCAATAGCAACGGCTCTTATGGCGCGGACCTGGATAATACCTTCGCCCTTACCCCTCAGGCTGTGACTTTGTAAGGTACCAATCAGTTCGATAACAACCATACCTACGGTCTCTTCCTCCGATCCAACGGCGCGGTCACACTTGCCAGCCTGACAGTTCAGTACAATGACCAGGGTAACTTCGCCGGCGTTTATGGGGCTGACATTGATAACACCAATCTCTCCCTCATCCAACCCGTGAGCCTCACTGGCACCAGCCAGTTCTATGGGAACCATGATCGCGGCTTGGTGATCAATACCCTGGGCGCCATCACTCTCAACAATGTAACAGCCACTAGCAATTCCAAGCAAGGCGCGTATTTGACCAATTCCACCGCCGGCCAGGGCGTGCAATTGACCGGCACGAATACATTCAGTTCCAATGCCCAGGTGGGGTTGTATATCAGTTCCCTTGGCGCCATCACCCTGAACAACCTGACGGCTATCGGCAATTCGGCCATAGGTGTGCAAGTGGACAATTCCGCCGCCGGCAGCCCCATGGCTGTTAACATCACCGGTACAAATACGTTTTCCAATAACAACGTTAGCGGTTTGTCCGTCCTGTCCAAAGGCGCCATCACTCTCAACAACATCACTGCCAATAATAATTCGGGCACAGGCCTCACGCTGGATAATTCCCTCGGCAGCGCTGCCGTATCGCTTACAGGGATTAACAACTTCCTGTATAACAGCGGCACAGGCCTGGTCATCAACAGCCAGGGTAATGTCAACCTGGCCAAAGTGAGGTCCGACGCCAATACCAATTCTGGAGATGGAGTCAACATCACCACAATCGGCAGCGTGACGCTCACCTGCGGCAGTTTCACCAACAACGCGAGGTATGGTGTTAATATAAGCGGTGCCTCCAGCGTGACCCTGACCGGTGTGGTCACCTCAGGTAACGCCTCTGGTGACTACCACTTCACCGGGATAGGCCCATTGACCCGGGTGCGCACCTGTCCGTAGTCTTGGAGTACGGCTCTATTATCGAAAGTACAGAAAGGTTTAACTAACATCTTCGCCCCACACAATAAGTGTGGGGCGAAGGATTCTAAAAAAAGTCTTTGACCTACAAGTGATAAATTTCCAGTTTAATGTTTTTACAAATTAACCCTTGACACAACTTGAAATACTATGATATAAACCGTCCAATTAACTGACAACTGAATATAGCACGATGCTCTTATCCAGAGAGGCAGAGGGACCGGCCCTGTGAAGCCTCGACAACCTGGCGCAAGCCAAGGTGCCAATTCCGGCAGTATGATCTGGAAGATGAGAGGCTGCTTTTTTGTTAAATTAAACCAGCCCCTTCATATCCAGAAGGGGCTTTTTGTTTTTACAGGTTCCTGGATGAGATGCAGATAGGATCGCAATCGCGGGTTCGTGCAATCCGCAAGATCCATGTTTATATTCAGGGTGCGGTTAATTTGATAGCAGCACTGACAATTAAATAAAAACGACACGTTCTTATCCAGAGAGGTGGAGGGTCCGGCCCTTTGAAACCTCGACAACCTGGCGCAAGCCAAGGTGCCAATTCCGTCAGTATGATCTGGAAGATGAGAGGCCAGTTATAAATTACAGGAGACCTCTACATCCTATCGAGGTCTCCTTGATTTTTTATGGCAGGCTGGATGGAGCGGTCATCGTGAGGAGTATGGCCTATGTGTAAAAGA
>CAZPCR010000154.1:0-4105 GCA_964585035.1 uncultured Anaerolineaceae bacterium | reverse complement strand
GTCCCGATCTACCAGACAACCAGTTACCAGTTCAAGAACACCGAACACGCCGCCAACCTGTTTGCCTTGAAAGAGCTGGGCAACATCTACACCCGCATCATGAACCCCACCACCGACGTGCTCGAACAGCGCCTGGCCGACCTGGAAGGCGGCGTCGGCGCACTGGCCGTCAGTTCAGGCCATGCTGCCCAGGCGTTGGCGATCCTGACCCTGTGCGGAGCGGGCGATCACATTGTCAGCAGCAGCCGGTTGTATGGTGGCACCTACAACCAATTCCATTACACCTTCCCGCGCATCGGCATTGACGTTACGATGGTGGATCCCACCGACCCGAAGAACTTCGAAAAGGCCATCCGTCCCAATACCAAGATCATCTACGGAGAGACGCTTGGCAACCCCGACATCGCCGTATTCCCCTTTGAGGAAGTCGCGGCCATCGCAAAGAAACACAAGATCCCGGTGATGATCGACAACACCTTCGCCACACCCTACCTTTTCAGGCCTTTCGAATGGGGCACCGACATCATCACCCACTCCACCACCAAGTTCATCGGCGGGCACGGCACGTCGATAGGCGGCGCCATTGTGGATGGCGGCAAGTTCGACTGGCACAATGAGCGCTTCTCCAACTTCACCACACCCGACCCCTCTTATCACGGCCTGGTCTACGCGGATCTGCCCGGTGCCGGCCTGCCATCCTTTATTATCAAAGCGCGTGTCCAGATTTTACGCGACTATGGCTCCTCCCAGTCACCCTTCAACAGTTGGCAGACCCTTCAGGGACTCGAAACCCTCAGCCTCCGCATCGAAAGGCATGTGCAGAATGCCCAGGCCGTGGCCGAATTCCTCGAGAAGCACGCCAGGGTCAGTTGGGTCAAATATCCGGGGCTTAAGAGTCATCCCGATTACAAGCGCGCCCAGAAATACTTCCCCAAGGGCCCCGGCGCGATCCTGGGCTTCGGCATCAAAGGCGGTGCGGCGGCCGGCAAGAAATTCATTGAAAGCCTGCAGCTTTTCAGTCACCTTGCCAATGTGGGAGATGCCAAGAGTTTGGCGATCCATCCCGCCACCACCACCCACAGCCAGTTGTCGGAGGAGGAACAGGTGTCTGCAGGTGTGACGCCCGACTTCGTCCGCCTGTCCATCGGCATCGAAGACATCGACGACATCCTGTGGGATTTGGATCAAGCGCTTTCGAAATAGTTATAAATAGTCAAGGCAACATGATGATGAAGTCGTTCCGTTCTCATCATCATGTTGCCTTCTGACTTCTGCTAGAGGAGAAATTATGCCAGTCCGTATCCCCGAAACACTCCCGGCGCGCGCCATCCTGGAAAGCGAAAATATCTTCGTGATGGGAGAAGGACGCGCCCGCCACCAGGACATCCGCCCGCTGCGCGTTGCCATATTGAACTTGATGCCTACCAAGATCGCCACCGAGACGCAGCTCCTGCGCCTGTTGGGGAATTCTCCCCTGCAGGTGGAAGTGACCTTGGTTCACACCATATCGCACGAAGCGAAAAATACGCCGGAAGAGCATCTGATCAATCACTACAAATCTTTTGCCCAGATCCGCCGCCAGAAGTTTGATGGGCTGATCATCACCGGCGCGCCGGTCGAACAAATGGAGTTCGAAGATGTAGATTACTGGCCGGAGCTTAAGGATATCCTCGACTGGGCCGATGCCAACGTGTTTGCTTCCATGAATATTTGCTGGGGCGCACAGGCCGCTTTATACCATCGCTATGGGATTCCCAAATATCCGCTGCCGGAGAAAATGTTCGGCATCTTCCCACACCGCGTCCTGCAGCCTTACAACAAACTGCTGCGCGGCTTCGACGATGTCTTCCCGGCCCCCCACTCGCGTCACACCGAGATCCGCCGGTCAGACATCGAGCGCGTCGACGATCTGGTCATGCTTGCCGAATCCGACCAGGCCGGCGTCTATATCGTCGCAACCAAAGACGGGCGGCACACCTTCGTCACCGGCCATTCGGAATACGATCCGCTCACACTCAAGAGCGAATACGACCGCGATGTCAGCAAAGGCCTGCCCATCCACGTACCGATCAATTATTACCCGGGGGATGACCCATCCCAGCCCCCGCTGGTAAGTTGGCGCGGTCACGCAACTATGTTGTTCGCCAACTGGTTGAACTATTATGTATATCAGGTAACCCCCTATCATATCCACGAAATTCCGCAGCACACCACGGACAAGGATTTCTAAAATCTTTACCGGTCGGTGTTTACTGCCATGGTATCGCTGGCTCGCTGGACGCCCATTGACATAGAATTGTTTTATGCTAGAATATACAAGCTTGTATATATAGGGTCCATTTAGAAAATGTCAACCAGATTGGTCATTCTCGGTCTCCTTCGCGATCAACCATTGCATGGTTATGAGATCAAACAGATCATCGAAGAGCAGATGGGCGATTGGACGTCCATTGCTTTCGGTTCGATCTATTTTGCACTTGGAAAATTATCCGAAGAAGGATTGATCGAGATGGCGGCGACTGAAAAAAAGGGGAACCGCCCCTCTCGTAGTGTCTATCAAATTACGGAGCCCGGCAGGTCGGAGTTTATACGTCTATTAAAAGAAGTATGGAGTGAACCGGAGCGGCAATATTTTGCAATAGACGTCGGGTTGGCCTTTATGAACGCATTGCCCGTGGCTGAGGTCAAAGGCTATCTGCGCAAGCAGGTGAACCAATTGGAAGCCAATCTCAAATACCTAGATTCTCATCAGCAGGAGCAAATGTCGCAGGCAGATATACCCGGTAGCGCAGCGTTGATCTTTGAGCATTCACGGGCCCACCTTATTGCTGAGTTATCCTGGATGAAGGAGGTGTTGGAAAAAATCGAACAAGGAAAACTCTTTTAGTTATCTTTTTTTTATATAAATTATTCTATCTTGTATATTCAAACTTATATAAGGAGAAATATGACTAAACCAAGAATAAAAGAGACAGACCAGGGAATCCTTGGCGATGTTCCTGTCCAGATTTATGATGCCTTCCAGCGAGGAATGAGAGACAAGGGGTGGATCGAAACTGACGCGATCATCAAGAGTGGCATTCGGCATGGTCATGCCCTTGAAGTCGGCCCTAGACCGGGTTATGTGGGCCTGGAGTGGCTGCGAAAAACGGAAGGAACCCGCCTGACCGGCCTGGATATCAGTCCCGATATGGTCAGTATGGCTGAACGCAATTCCCGCGAATATGGCCTGTCTGACCGCGTGAGATATGTGCAGGATAACGGGTGCAGGATGCCGTTCGAAGATACAAATTTTGATGCAGTCTTTAGCAACGGTTCGCTGCACGAGTGGGAAGACCCTCTCGGCACCTTCGGTGAGATTTGGCGAGTCCTCAAACCCGGAGGTCGAATTTTCATCTCGGACCTGCGGCGAGATATGCCTGTATTCATTAAGTGGTTTTTGTGGATAAGTGCAAAACAACAAGAGATCCGCCCTGGGCTGATCACCTCGATCAATGCTGCCTATACCTATGAAGAACTCGCAGGGCTGATCAAAGGGACTAGAATTGCCGCCTGTATAGTATCAAGTGATCTCATAGGGCTGACATTATCCGGGTCAAAATAGGGCCTTACATTACCAGGTTTGCTTTAAAACACATACCGCTTGGAAGCGGTATATGTTTTTTTAATCCATTGTTGGAGGGCTGCTTCAATCGGTTGTCGAAGCAGTAAATTTTAATCCGTCTTTGCCTGGCTTCACTTTAATGGTCGCCCCCTCTTTGAAATCCCCCGCCAGGATCTTGACGGCTAATGGGTCCTGTAGTTCGTGCTGGATCGCCCGTTTGAGCGGGCGCGCTCCATAATCGGCATCGTAGCCAACTTCGGCCAGGTAGGTGCGCGCCTCCGGGCTGATATCGAGTCGATAGCCGCGCCCGGCGAGCAGCGCGGACACATGTCGGAGTTGAATCTCAACAACCTGCGCCAGGTCCTCGCGGCTGAGCGCATGAAAAATGATGATCTCGTCGATGCGGTTCAGGAACTCCGGCCGGAAGTGAGCCTGTAAGACCTGGGTGACCGCTTCGCGCGTCACCTTGGCGGATTTTCCACCCAGCCATAGTTCACTGCC
>CAZPCR010000153.1:0-6820 GCA_964585035.1 uncultured Anaerolineaceae bacterium | reverse complement strand
GAAATGGGATCGCTTCACGGATGTGTTCGATGCCCGACAGCCAGCCAACAACCCGCTCAACGCCCATGCCGAATCCGGAGTGGGGCACTGAACCATACTTCCGTAATTCGAGATACCATTTGAAAGCATCTTCCGGGAGTTTTTCTTCACGGATTCGCCTTAGAAGTAGATCATGGTCCGAAATACGTTCGGAGCCCCCACAGATTTCACCGTAACCTTCAGGCGCAAGTAAATCAACCGATTTGCAAACTTCGGGCCGGCCCGGCCAGGGTTCCATATAAAAGGCCTTAACCGCAGTGGGATAACCATATACAAAAACGGGTTTATCGAATTGATTGGTTAATTCCGTCTCGTGAGGCCCACCAAAATCCATGCCCCAGTCGAATTTGAGCAGTTCTTTGCGTTCAGGGTCGGTTTCTTTCTTGATTAGTTCTTTCAGAATATTCGCCGCCTCGTCATAAGAAATTCGAGGGAAGGGCGGAACAATTTTTTCAAGCTTGGATATGTCTCGTCCAAGCGATTTAAGTTCCGGGCCGCAATCACGCAACACACTTTGGACGATATGGACAATCAGGCCTTCTTCGAGATCGATCAAACCGTCCAAGTCGCAGAAGGCGACCTCGGGTTCCAGCATCCAGAACTCGGTCAGGTGACGGCGCGTCTTTGATTTTTCTGCGCGAAATGTTGGGCCGAAACAGTAGACTTTACCAAAGGCGAATATGTTCGCTTCGTTGTAAAGTTGGCCTGTTTGAGCAAGAAAAGCTGAACCTTCGTCAAAATAAGGAGTTTCGAAAAGAGTGGTCGTGCCTTCAGCTGCTGCGGGGGTCAAAATCGGAGTATCAAGGTTTAAAAAGCCATGGCCATCTAGAAATTCGCGCACTGCAGACATGACTTTTACTCGAATTCGCAGAATTGCCCATTGGCTGGGCATGCGGATCCAAAGATGGCGGTGATCCAGGGCAAAATCAACACCATGATCTTTAAGCGCCATTGGATAATCCGGGTCGGCAGCCTGGATGATCTTTATATCCGTAATTCCCACTTCATAGCCACCGGGAATACCGGGGGCGCGCTTATCTTCGCGTACCGTGCCAGTGATAATCACCGATGATTCCTGCGGCAACCTGATGATCTGGTCGTAGAGTTTTTCGTCGAGATCGCCTTTAAATGCAACACATTGGATGAACCCACTTCCGTCGCGCACCAATAGAAAACTCAACTTGCCTTTATCCGTCCGGTTATATACCCAGCCCTGAAGTTGGATTTCTTTTCCGATATATTTTGAGATTTGGTCGACGCGGACTAGTTCCATATCATTCTCCAACGGATCCGGGAATCGTTTCCTTGTAGGAGGAATTTTACAAAATTCCGTTCCTCTTGAGGTTTGTTTCTAAATTCATTTCACCACTTTAATATGCAAGTCCTTGAGTTGTTTTTCTTCAACGGAAGAGGGGGCATCTGCCATTACATCGCGGCCTACCTGGTTCTTCGGGAAGGCAATCACCTCGCGAATGTTCGGTTCATCGGCCAATAACATAACCAGTCTGTCGATGCCAGGCGCCAGACCACCATGAGGTGGTGCACCGTATTCAAATGCCTCCAGTAAGTGGCCGAATTTCGATTGGATCTCTTCGTCCTTAAGACCAAGCAGTTGAAAAACTCTGGTTTGAATGTCACGACGATGAATTCGGATCGATCCTGAAGCCAGCTCATAGCCATTGCAGACCATATCATATGCGTCTGATAATATGGAGCCCGGGTCTGTTTCAAATTTTGGCAGATCCTCCATCTTCGGCATTGTGAATGGGTGATGTTCGGCATCCCACCGTTTTTCTTCCTCATTCCAGGCAAACATTGGGAAATCAATGATCCAGGCTAACGCCATTAGGTCTTTATCTGCCAGTCCAAGTTTATCGCGAAAAATCAAACGCAAACCACCCAGGACTTTGTTTACCGCAATGTTTTGGTCCGCGGCGAACAGAATTAAATCGCCCGGTTTAGCACCTGTTTTCGTTTTTAAAGATTCTGCTTCTTCTGACTTGACGAATTTTGAGGCGCTTCCTTTTAACCCTTCTTCTGTCATTGCCAAAGTGGCAAGTCCCTTTGCGCCAAGAGATTTAGCGACTTCAATTAAATCGTCCACTTCGCGCCGCGAGTAATCAGCGCAGCCGGCGGCAACAATACATTTAATCACGCCACCTGCTTCAAGCGCAGTTTGAAAAACCCGGAAATCGCTCTTCGCGAAGATTTCGCTTACATCCTGCAATTCCATTCCAAAACGCAAATCCGGCTTATCCGATCCATACTTATTTAAAGCATCATGATGCGAGAGTTTGCGCCAGGGTGACGACAACAATCGTTTGTGCGGTGCAACCGCTGGGATCATTGCCGTGTAGAGGGCTTCGACGGTATCGAGCACATCGTCACGATGGACAAACGACATCTCGAGATCGAGCTGGGTGAATTCCGGTTGTCGGTCGCCTCGCAGATCTTCATCGCGGAAGCAGCGTGCAATTTGAAAATAACGATCCAGGCCGGCCACCATCAATAATTGTTTCAATTGTTGCGGTGATTGGGGCAACGCATAGAATTGTCCGGGGAAAACGCGGGACGGTACAAGATAGTCGCGAGCTCCCTCAGGAGTGGCTTTGAAGAGAATAGGAGTTTCGATTTCAAGGAAGCCAAGTGCATCAAGATAATCACGCATAAATTTAACAACGCGATGACGCAAGGTAAGGTTGCGACTCATACGTTCACGCCGCAAGTCAAGATAGCGATACTTGAGTCTCGTGTTCTCATCTGCTTCTTGTTCCTCACCACTGACCATGAAAGGCAGAGTTTTAGCCGGATTGAGAACTTTGACTTCAGTAGCGACGACTTCGATCTCGCCTGTTTCCATTTTCGGGTTTTCCATACCGGATGGGCGTTTTGTGACTAAACCTGTGATCTGCAAGACCCATTCAAACCGGATCTCCGAAATGACATCTAAGGTTTCCTGAGATAAATTGGGATTCATGGTGATCTGAACAAGTCCGTAACGGTCCCGCAAATCAAAGAAAATCACCCCACCGTGGTCGCGGCGGCGATGTACCCAGCCGGCCAGCGTGACTACCTGACCGATGTGAGACGTCCTCAACTCACCACAGGTATGTGTTTTATACATGCCGAACCTCCGAATTAAGGCAAAATAAATCGCCCTGCGCTGGATGCGTTGGGCGATTGTTTTTACTTGAGTTTATTTGTCAACCTGCAAAACTTCGCCCAATATACCAATGGCGAGCATCGTTATTATTGCTATTATTCCCAGAGTTAAAACTTAATTGGTCGTTCATAATAATAATATTATAGCATACCTTGATAAGGAAAATTTGTTCTGGGTTATCAAGCTGTAATGCATCTCCTCTCCGCGGGATCTTTCGACCTTAGCTGAAAACGCGAACGCAGAAAAAGCAGATTATCTTTACCAAGGGTTATGCATAGATACAAAATTTCTCTGGGAGCACATATAGACCAAATGGGGGATACACAAAAGTATTTGATGAAGTTGTATACTCATGTTAATACCTTGAACTGCAATCAAACCACGAAAGGAATAAAATACTATGAAAATCGGTAATTTATATATTTTAAGTACCGTAGTTGCGTTTATTTTCGCACTTGGCTTATTGTTGGGGCCCGTAACCGTTCTTCAATTGTTTGGTCTTTCATCCGGTAATACCGAAAAATTATTAGCTCAACTAATTGGATCGGCACTCGCCGGTTTCGGTTTGTTAGGCTGGTTTGCCAGAGATTTCACCGACCAAAAAGCGCAGGATGCGGCAGCGATCACATTATTCCTATTTAATGCAATCGCGTTTGTAGTATCTTTATTAGCAGTATTCTCCAAGGTCTGGCGCTCGGGAGGTTGGTTGGCGGTGATCATCTTTTTATTCTTTGCCCTCGGTTTTGGTTATTTCCAGTTTATCGGTCCAAAAGAATAAGATGAACTCTAAAAAAAACAATGCGCACATTGAATTGGGCGCATTGTTTTTTTATTTTGCCGCCAATAAATTACAGTTTTTTTATTTGACTAGGATTATTTCAATGCGGTGTCACTAGCCAAATCTAATCTGGTTATTTCTTCATCAGTTAATTTCCAACCTAACGCACCGGCATTCTGAAGCGCTTGATCCCCATTCTTTGCTCCTGGAATTGGCATGGCACCCTTGCAAATCACCCAATTTAAAGCGACTTGTACGTTAGATTTGCCGCCATGGTCTTGTCCAATCTCGGTCATCAACTTAAGTAAAGGCGGGATCTTGGCTAATATATTCAAATATCTGGCACCGCGATTACCGGGTGGGGGATTTTTGGACCCATATTTGCCGCTCAATAAACCCATTTCCAATGGGGAGTAGGCTATCAACCTGACGCCAAGTTCCTTGCAGCGCGCCAATAAACCATTTTTCTCGACGCCACGGTTAAGCATGCTGTAATGAACCTGATTAGAAGCCAAGGGAATATCGTGCCGGGCCAATGTCGAATAAGAACGTAACATATAAGCCTGACTAAAATTCGAAACACCTACTGTGCGTGTCAATCCGCTTTCTACACAAGCGACCAACCCCTCCATCATTTTCTCCGGGCTAAGTAAGGGGGTCGGCATATGGATCTGATATAGGGCCACGGAATCGAGCCCCAGACGCTCAAGGCTGCCTTTTAATGCTGACAAAATTGATTTTCCAGTTAACCGCCATGGGAGTGGGAAAAACTTTGTCGCGACCAGGACGGGCTGATCCGACCCTCTGATGAATTGACCAGTTAGGCGTTCTGAACGCCCTGAGCCATAAATTTCAGCAGTGTCAATTAACCGAATTCCCTCCTGGATGGATACTTGAAACGCTTGCTGAACATCCGTATCGGTGTAACCTTGTCCATATTGCCAGACCACCCGATCGCCCCACTGCCAGGCGCCAAGTCCCATTTCGATGGCGTGAAGAAAGCGTGTCTCATTGCTAACGGCGGATATCAAGTAATCCTCCTGAAAATGTTATTATCATTGTATCTTAAAACTTTATGGGCATCATAGCCAGCTTCGTGGTTTCGCGATAAAATAACTTTACAAATTATTTTTGGAATTGATGGACCGCTAGATTCTCACCTCCTAATCTTTCCGGGCTGACCGGACGGAAGTGGGTAGCTGGCGCTCCCTGAATTCCAGGGAGGTTCCCGTGGTATTGCAAAGGGATGAAAACTTACCCGAGTCAGCTACCGATCTGGCGAGGCGGCTGGGTCTGGCTTTTGCCAACATATCCTTACTGACTCGCGCATTGACTCACCGCTCCTATATCAATGAGAACTCCAATGCTGTAGAAGATAATGAGCGACTTGAATTTCTTGGAGATGCGGTATTGGATTTTGTAGTCGGCGCCTGGGTATATCATCGCTGCCCTGAAATGCCGGAAGGCGATTTGACTCGAATGCGTTCTGCCCTGGTCCGAAACGAGCAGTTAGGCGAGTTCGCAAGGCGGCTTGATCTTGGACGGGGGATGCGTATGGGCCGTGGTGAGTCTGCTTCAGGAGGGCGCGCCCGTGACAGTTTACTCGGTTCCACCTTCGAGGCCGTTGTAGGAGCAATCTATTTAGATTCCGGGCTACCAGCTGTGGAAAAGTTTATGGAGCCTTTACTGGACAGCGTCCGTGAACGGGTTATGATGCGGTCGGAAATCTACGATCCCAAGAGCCGCTTCCAGGAATGGGCGCAATCTGAAAAACTTGGAACACCCAGGTATGTGACTGTAGACTCCAGTGGTCCAGACCACGCTAAAGTGTTCGAAGTCGAAGTGCGGATACAAGACCGAACTTATGGGCGGGGCAAAGGGTCAAACAAACAGGTTGCTGCCCAAATTGCCGCACAAACAGCGCTTGAAATACTTGGAATTTATTGATCGGGTCTTTATTTGAATTTCCATAATCTTAAATAAAAGATCATATATTCTCAATGCTGAATTGTATATATCTCCATGCCTCTCCGTCTTAAATCCCTCGAACTGCACGGATATAAAACTTTTGCATCACGGACTGTTTTTGAGTTCGCGAGTGGTATTACCGCCATCGTAGGGCCTAACGGCTCCGGAAAGTCGAATATCGCCGATTCCCTGCGGTGGGTATTAGGTGAACAATCGTATACACTTTTACGCGGCAAGAAAACAGAAGACATGATCTTCTCGGGCTCCGAACACCGGCCGCGCGCCGGCATGGTATCAGCCGAAATCGTCTTCGATAATAGTGCAAATTGGCTGCCGGTGGATTTTGCTGAAGTTGCCATGGCTCGTCGTGCATATCGTGATGGTCATAACGAATATTTGTTGAACGGCCAACATGTGCGTTTGCGGGATATGAATGAACTTCTTGCTGCTTCGGGTCTGTCAGAGCGGACGTATACCATATTGGGGCAGGGACTTGTGGATGCTTCATTAGCGCTAAAGGCCGATGAACGACGCCGTCTATTCGAAGAGGCTGCCGGAGTGGGCCTCTATCGTATCCGTCGCGAAGAAGCCCTTAAGCGCCTGGAAAATACTGAGCGTAATCTTGAACGTGTCCAGGATATTATGGCAGAACTTGAACCACGGTTGAAAACGCTTGAACGCCAGGCGCGCCGTGCCATAGATTATGCGGCTGCTCAGGCAGATTTACGAGTATTGTTGCGAGAGTGGTATGGCTATCACTGGCATCGCGCTCAACAGGAACTCAAAGAAGTACGCGGATTATTGCATGAGCAGGATCTGAAAGTTCAAGAGGCGCGCGAGGCTCACATCAAAACCCAAAATGAGTATGGTCA
>CAZPCR010000152.1:0-6835 GCA_964585035.1 uncultured Anaerolineaceae bacterium | reverse complement strand
CGCGCAAAATCATCGAACGAGACCAGCGTATCACTCTCGTTGAGCGACTGGAGCCCTTCCAGCAGGGTCCGTTTGCGGTCGAGCTTGATGTTCGGCCAGGCTTCCAGCACAGCCTGCAATGCTTCAGGAGGAATGTCTGAATATTCCTGCAGGGAGCGGCGCGTAAGACCACGCGAGCCGTCCATTAATTCGGCGATCATTTTTTGGTAGTGTGTTTTAGTCTCGTTCATTTCGGCAGATTAACGATCACGGGATTTACAAAGTCCATTACATTGACATACAGCATAAAGAGCAGGAGTAAAGCCATGCCGGCGGCGTGGATGCCGTTCTCCCATTGGGCCGGGACACGGCGGCGCAGGATCAGCTCGGGCCATATGAAAAGGATACGTCCGCCGTCCAGGGCAGGGAAGGGAAACAAGTTCAAGACTCCCAGGCTGATGGTTAGAATACCGATCAATTGAAGGGTGTAATATGTCGGTGTCTGCGGTCCGGCTGGGGCTGTTGTCGGTGACGACGGGGATGGAGCGGAAGAGGCGGGTTCACGGCTTTGAACGTCGCTGGCGACAGCCTGGTTAAAGAGATCGTAAATGCCTTTGAGACCGACAAAACGACTGTCTTGCGCGGTCGCCTGGCCGCGGATCATCTGCGCTGGCAGTAGCACGAGCAGGCGCGCCTGTTCATAAACGGCCAGTGAACCATATTGCAGCGACTCGAGCATCGAACCGGTACGTACCATCGACGGTCCCATCGAGATCCCCAGCGCGCCTACACTTTGCGGGCGTTTACTGTCGGGCGTGGCGGTAAGACTGATGGTCTGGCTGCCGCGGCGAAGCGTAAATTGTACCGGCTTATCGAGGCTGGCATAAATGATATCGTGCAGTTGGGTCGAATCGTGGATAGCTACGCCATTAGCTGTGACGATCACATCGTTGATCTTAAAACCGGCCTGCGCAGCCGGGGAGGCGGCCACCACGTCGCCGATCTGCACCTTCGTATAATCGGGCACACCCATTTGGAAGAACAAAAAGCTGAAAACTACCACGCCCAGCAGCAGATTCATGGTTGGCCCGGCCAGCAGGACAGCCAGGCGCGTCCACGGATTGGCCGCAGCCAGACCTCCCGGCACCGCGGGATCATTCTCACCCTTTGGCCTCACAAAGCCGCCGATCGGCAGCCAGTTGAGCGTGAACTCGGTACCTTTATAATGAAACAAGGTCAACATGCGAGGCGGCAGTCCGAACCCGAACTCTTCGACCTCCACATTTAACAGTCGGGCAACGATAAAATGTCCGAATTCATGGATAAAGACCACCACCGCGAACACGGCAATAAAGATCAAGGCTGATAATATGGATAGATTCATGGTTTACTCGTTCGTTTCTTATTTATAAATTTGAACCAATCAGTTAGAGGATATAACGCAACTAGTGGGAAGGGTTGTTACGGCGTATTCCGTATACTATGTATACTTCATAATTATATCCGTTTAAATGAAGGGGAGATGAACACTGTACCGTGCCGGTAAGTGGCAGAAATACTGATAACGTAAAGCCTTAAAGTCTTACGATGGACGTTTCGCTTCGAGGAGTCGAATTATTTCTCTTCGACCAGTTTTGCGGGACCACCCGCGCCTGCCGTAAGCACATCCTTCACGCCTGGGATCGTCCGGAGCCTGCGTGTAATTTCCTGAGACTCTTTTTGGGGACATAGGACGTGCACGTTGGCCCCGGCATCTACCGTGCAGCAGGCAGCGACGTTCTCCGCGCGCCACGAACAGACGGCGTTCATTACGTCCAGACTGGCGGGCATCCAATAATGCAGCGCGGGACTGGATGTCATCATCACGGCATGCATCATGTCTGAGTCGAGCTCGACCACTTTAGTAAGCGCCTCGAAATCGCGGTCTAGAATTGCATGGCGGCAAAGTTCCAACCGGCGCGGCGTATCCGCCAGGCGCGCAGCTTGCAGCGGGCTGGTGGAAGCGATGGCATGTCCTTCAGTGGAACCCGTTTTTTTATGCGCCTCGCTGACGATTGCAACGCAATCAACCAGCGGCCAGTGATCAGGACCCGCGATTGAAACCGCATACGAGTCTTCATCATCCGTTCCTGTGTACCATTCGACGAATCCACCCGGGATGGAGCGACAGGCCGACCCGGAACCGCGCCTCGCCAGGCCCGACAGCTCGCGCTCGCTAAGGTCAAGACCCGCCGCGTGGCTGGCAGCCAGGGCCAGGGCCGCGAACGCCGAAGCCGATGATGCGATGCCTGCACCGGAGGGAAAGTTATTTTCACTGACCACCTCGGCGCTGCTTTCGATCTTTGACCTGTCACGGATCAAGCTGAGAAAGGATGAGACGCGCTCCAACGCCGGGCCGGTGACTTCGCGACCGTTAATGATTAATTCATCGAACGGCAGGGAGGGCTGAAAACTGACTGTCGTGCGCGTATAGAGTCCATCCAGGTTCATCGAGATCGAGCCGTTGGCCGGCAGTCGTAACACCTCGTCGCGGTTCCCCCAGTATTTGATGAAGGCGATATTAGGATGAGCTTGCGCGGTGGCGCTGGTCATAGAAATAGTGTATCACGAGGAGGGATGAAAGGTTCATCTTTAGAGTCCTTAGTTCATAGTTCCTTTCAGTCACAAGGGCCGGCTTGAGAGCCAGGGCCGAAAATTGGCTTATTTACGGCATTTCCCGAATAATTCGAATCGGGTTCGAATACTTCTGATAGGCGGAAGGCTGTAGGTCGCAGGTTGGATGAAACGGTGAGAGGTATAATTTTATTAAATATTTTTGAGTAGAAAATATTCAATTCTTTGGAGGAACGAATGGTTCTCCTTATGATCGAGCAAAAACGGTTCAATGGAGGTTCAACCATCCTCGCGGTCGCCCCAAATACGCAAATCCACATAATATGACACCCCAGGCCAAAGTAGATGGGATTACAATCACCTATCCTGAAATAAAACATGAAGCTGATGATAATGAATAAGCATGAACGGTCCCAACCGATGAATTTTCTTATTTAAGGAGCCCTTATGAATGAATTAATCCAATCTCTGCATTGCAGCCCGATAAAGGCGAATACACCGCGCCTTAATAAACAGGAAATAAGTCAATTAAAAGCAAACTTGCCGGGTTGGGAAACTCACGAAAAAAAAGGCGAGCTCCGTGTGGAAAAATCCTTCGAATTCAGGGATTTTAAGCAAGCACTGGCATTTACCAACCGCGTTGCCAGGCTGGCTAATCAAGAAAATCATCACCCTGCCATTTTGACCGAGTGGGGCAAAGTAACCGTCACTTGGTGGACTCATAAAATTAAAGGCCTGCACAAGAATGACTTTATTATGGCTGCGAAAACAGAGCAGGCCTATGGAAAGAGCCCCCGATAATTAGCTGACCTTGCGCACTTTTGGAATTTCAACCGACAGAGTAAAAGACTTTTAGCGAACCGGCTCACCGTCGCGCTTTATACAGAAATGATGAGAAAACGAATCCAAAAAGATAAAGGTTAATACACACTTCCAATTCATGGGATGAGGTTTTTTATGACAAAGCAAGAGTTACCAGATTCCGGGATAGTGACTCAACTATTACCTGAAAGGAAACAACTGCCGCTTCAGGGTCTTTATCTTGGTCAAAAATTAATGGAGGTGTCTGAGAAAATTAGGAGAACCCTGGTGATTGCCAATTTCCTGACCGATAAAAACGGGGTGATTGCGAAGGCAGACGAACATCATAATCTCCAGGTCCCATTGGAATTAAAGAATGCTTCGGACTGGCGTCTTTTCCAGGAGTTAATGGCCCAAGCGGATGTCATTATCAGCGGAGCGGCCTATCTCAAGCGCGTATCAGCTCTCGGCAGCCGTGCTGAAAATATCCTCTCCCAATTTGAACCGGGGGGAGAATTTGAAAAATTAGGGAATTGGAGGCTAAGCGCGGGTTACCAAAAAAGAAGCCCGGACCTGGCCGTCGTTACCCGCAGTCTGGATCTCAAGTTCCCGGAAGAAGTGATGAGAAGCGGTCGAAGAATAGTAATCTTTACGACCGATGCCACGGCTAATTCTGACCAAGCCAGGGTCTTAACCACTTCAGGGGCGGTCGTGATCGGAAGTGGCCAGGCAGGGGT
This sequence comes from uncultured Anaerolineaceae bacterium, assembly GCA_964585035.1. Classification (GTDB taxonomy): domain Bacteria; phylum Chloroflexota; class Anaerolineae; order Anaerolineales; family Villigracilaceae; genus Fen-1038. The sequence goes on along the minus strand of CAZPCR010000152.1, from coordinate 2,705 downwards.
TGATGGAAACCGGATGATCGATTATCTAAGTAATGGAAAGGGCTATCGCGTCATCATGATGGCAACCGGACCAAGTGTCCTTAATCTGCTGCTAGAGGCAAAACGCCTGGATCTTTTTTATATTACCGAGGCTCAATTGGAAATCCCATTTGATGACCCCTCGACCGTGCAGACAATTTTACCCAAGGGGGAAAAGGTTAATGGGCTCAAAGAGTTTAGCGTCACCCATCAGTATTTACAAGAAAATGTGGTTGCTGAAGATGGCTCTCACATATCCCAATTGTTTCTAAGATACGACAAAAAGAGTATTTTTCAAAGCTAAGGTCCAAAGAAAAGAGCCTTTTAAATGGTGTGTCTAAAATTCTTCCCACATCGCTAACCTCACTCCTCGGCTTTGACGCGGGCTGACGTGCGTCTGGAACCGGTCACCGGTAATTCGCATCACAATTCCAGAAGTAGCTGCCTGGTCCAACTACAAACCCCCGCGCTGGTTGCGCGGGGGTTTGGTTAAGAAGAGATTGAAATGAACTATTTGGTTTATTTGGTTGGCTGTGTACCCAGAGTGACCTGGACTTGAGTATCACTACCATTACGTAGGACATGGAGGGTAACCGACTGGCCTGGCTGTGTGTTATCAGACAGGTAGGCGACCAGGTCCTCAAAGGAGCTGATCGATTTACCGTCGATAGCGGTGATGATGTCGCCGGCTGCAATCGGGTTGCCGTTCGCATCCACTTTGGCAGCCTTCAGTCCCGCCTTATCAGCCGGACCACCCGCGACCACAGATGCCACCAGCACACCCTGCTGCCCGGCCTTTAGGTTGAGAGCGCTGACTACGTCAGGGGTAACCGAGGTGCCGGATATGCCCAGGTAGGAATGCACAGCCACACCTTTTGAGATCAACTGCGGAACAACCTTGGAGACGATCGCCGAAGGGATCGCAAAGCCAACGCCCGAGTTCGAGCCACTTTGAGATTCTATCTGGGATGGCACACCGATCAGGGCACCGCTCATGTCGACCAAAACGCCGCCGGAGTTTCCGGGGTTGATGGGAGCATCTGTCTGGATGACATCGGGGATCGAGAAGCTCGGCGCGCTGGTCGAGCCGTTTTGGTTGCTGCCGGTGCCGGCCAGGATCGAGCGGGAAATGGCGCTGACAATACCGGTAGTCATGGTATTTGCCAGACCGAACGGATTGCCTACCGCGACAACCATCTCACCCACCTTGACCTGGGTCGAGTCACCCACCGTCACTGGCTTAAGTAGGGACACAGAGGCACCCGTAACCTGTATTACGGCAAGGTCCGTATTGGGATCCGTGCCAACCAGTTTGGCATCATAGGATGAACCGTCTGAGAAGGTCACGGTGATCTTGTCAGCGCCAGTGACCACGTGGTTATTGGTCACAATATGGCCGGCGGTATCCCAGATGAAGCCTGATCCTTCGGCAGTGGGCACGATCCGACCCTGACTTCCCTGGTTGTTTTGACCATTTCCCTGATGTCCAAATCCGCCCGGGCCACCGTTACCGGAGACCTTGTTGCCAATTTCGATGGTTACCACGGAGGGATTCACGTTCTGATAGATCGCCTCATAAGCGCTTTGCAGCGAGGCGACATCGGTAGCCGCTTGTGGGTTCGGCCCGACAGGCCCATTCGCCTGCGGTGCGCTGCTTGAATTCGAAATGGCGGCAGGAGCCTTGCCCGCCAGGGAAAGGTTGGTACCGCTACAAGCATTGAGCAGTATGCTTACAGCAACGACGATTATAGGTAATAATTTTGTGTTTTTCATAGTTTTCTCCATCAATCCGGCATCTTATGCCGGGACTAAAACGGACTTATTACAATCTTTAGTTTACCCAAGCAAGATGACGGATGGATGAATTCTTAAAATCCCCACTTAATATTCGTATTAACTCACAGGCCTGGCATGAAGGAGATACTTAAATTCTATAGCCCCTATGAAAACGTCGTTGGCAGAACGGGTATCGTTCTGCCAACGACGTTTTATAAATTAATCGTCACGACATGTCTTACGCCAAAAAATGCTCCCGGACTTTGGCTGCGACCTGGCGATCTGTCATCTTGTCAGCGGTTTCAACGGCAAGGATCCGTCCCTTGATTTGTTCATGCTTAAGGCGTTTTTCCAGTTCACCTTTTGCTTCACCAGGGCCAAATATCTGGATGGAGTCTGCATCGCGAATACTTGCAATAAGCTCGTCGTAAAATTTGTTGAGTTGGTTGTCAAATTTTCGGTCCCTTTGATCCTCTGAAGTGACCTCTTTTAATCCTTCCGGGGTTTTGGAATGTGAACTGCCCGAGTATCGTATGTGTTTTCCGCTGCCTGAGTTGACGTGCTTGATTTCTTCTACACCGTCTGTGAGAATTACAACGATCGCGTCCCGATGGTCGAGCCACAAACCAATTTCTTTTTTCATAAGACTCTCCTTTACATTCTATTTCTCGACCGTTGGAGCTGCTTCCTTGGCGATCTCAATTTTGCGCGACGACTTTTTATTCATGCTGTCCGCAATTGGGCCTTTGCGAGCCTCTTGTTTCATCCGTCGCACATGCGTGCGCTGCCCCCTGGATGTTTTTTTAGTTTTTGCCTTGACTGGATTGGTTGCCATGATATTAACTCCTTCTTCCATCTATGATATAGGATTGGAGACTGCTTTCGTCTCTCCTGCAATTCGATAATGATCT
>CAZPCR010000151.1:0-6836 GCA_964585035.1 uncultured Anaerolineaceae bacterium | reverse complement strand
CATTACGCGGAACAAATGGAAACAGTGAATGCCATGGGGCATGCTCTTTCAGAGATGCTCGACCTGCCGGGCATTTACGAAAAGACGGCGCATTCGGCACTCGAGCTTTTACCGGACACTGCAAGGGTCATTATTTCACTCTTCGAACCCCAGACTAAGTTGATAACCACGGTGTACGGGTTGCAAGGCGGAGAGTTGGTCAACCTGACCGGCATGCCTCCCTTCGCCTTCGACGAATCCGGAAAAGATAACCTGAGTAACGTTATTTTGAGAGCAAAGTCACTTATTGCATCCAACGTGAACGAATCTCCCGAGGACAAACAGGGGGCCGGAGAAAAAGATAAGATTGTCAATGCAGGCAGCCACCCGACTTTCCAATCTGTCTTATATGTCCCTATGAAGGCCGAAGGTCGGGTGATCGGTATACTGCAATTGCAAAGTAATTCAAGAGACTATTACAACTCCGAAGATGCTGAATTGATGGAACTGGCCGCGAATACCGCCGCCAGCTCGATCCAAAACACCCACCTGTTTTCCCAGCTCAAACGCCGCGTCGACCAACTGTCCGCTTTGCACGCCGTCGATTCGGCCATCGGTTCCACCACCGACTTGCGAGTCAGCCTGCAGTCGGTGCTGGAAAATATCACCGGCCAGCTAAAGGTGGATGCAGCGGCCGTGCTCTTGCTGAACTCATCCACGCTGATCTTGCAATATAGTGCCGGGGTCGGCTTCCTGACCACGGAGATCATGCAGTCTTCCTTCTCCATTGGAAGAGGCCCAGCCGGCAAGGCGGCCCTGGACCGCCAGATGGTTTATATCCCCGAAGTAAACAAAGAAGCAGAGGGGTATCTTAATACAAATTTGATCAATTCCGAGAGATTCGTGACCTTCCTGGCTGTGCCACTGATTGCCAAAGGCGAGGTGAAAGGCGTCCTCGAGATATTCAACCGTTCGCCGTTGGAGATGAATGAAGAGTGGAAGTCATTCCTGGAGATGTTAGCCGGTCAGGCTGCCCTTGCAATAGACAATGCCCTGCTGTTCGAAGGTCTCCAAAAGGCCAACATCGAATTAATGATGGCCTACGATGCCACTATCGAAGGCTGGTCGCAGGCCCTGGAGCTGCGCGACCAGGAGACACAGGGACATTCCGCCCGCGTCCTTGAACAGACCCTGCGCCTGGTCTCTGTCATGAACATCTCTGATAAGGAAACGCAGGACATTCGCCGGGGAGTGTTGCTGCACGATATCGGAAAAATGGGCATCCCCGATTCCATACTCCACAAACCGGGCCCACTGACGGAAGATGAATGGGAGACCATGCGCAAGCATCCGAAGTACGCGTATGACATGCTCGCGCCGATCGTTTACCTGCGCAATTCCCTGGATATCCCATACTGCCATCACGAAAAATGGGACGGCACGGGTTATCCTCGCCACTTAAAAGGCGAGACCATACCACTGGCAGCGCGCATCTTCGCAGTAGTGGACGTTTATGATGCCTTGACTTCCGATCGTCCCTATCGGAAGGCATGGTCGAAGGAAAAGACGATCGAGTATATTGTGGGAGAATCGGGAAAACATTTTGATCCGCACGTTGTGGATATCTTCGTCAAGCTGATCACAACGCAAGAGAGTGTTCCTTAGGCAAAAATTCACCTGACATAACGTGAACGTAGGTTTATCCGAACTTTCCCGCGCCAGTCTATTCTAGGTCACCTTTCCCTGCTTGTAATGAACAACCGGCAGCGAGCGCAGGCGCTCGGCGGCGCTTTCGGGCGTGATATCGCGCTGCGGCATGGCCAGCATCTCATAGCCCACCATGAACTTGCGTACAGTGGCCGAGCGTAGCAAGGGTGGATAGAAATGTGCGTGAAGCATCCATTCCGGATGTGCCCGCCCATCGAAAGGCGCTTGATGGAATCCCATTGAATAAGGGAACGAAACCTCGAACAAATTATCGTAAAGGGTGGTGACCCTTTTAATTATCTCTGCCAGGGCCGTGATCTCATCCGAGGCCAGGCCGGTAAGATAAGCAACAGGGCGGTGTGGGATAAGCAGTACCTCGAAGGGCCAGACTGCCCAAAACGGAACAAGGGCGGTAAAGTGCTCATTTTGAAAAACAATCCGTTTATCCTGCCGCTGTTCCTCAGCCAGGTAATCAAGGAGGAGGAGCTGCTTGTGCTCGTCGAAGTGGGCCGTTTGAGTCGCGAGCTCTTTTGAAATTTCATTGGGCAATTCCGACTGCGCCCAGATCTGGCTGTGCGGATGGGGATTGGAACAACCCATCAACGCGCCTTTGTTCTCGAAGACCTGTACATTCCGAATAAAATCCTGCGAGCCAAGTTCCGCAGTTTGTTCCCCCCAGGTAGTGAGAACATTTTCAATGTCGGGCAGTTCCAGCTCAGGCAGCGTCAGATCATGGCGCGGCGAGAAACACACCACTTTGCAAAGTCCTCGTTCCGGCGCAGAGCGTAACAACTCATTACTAGGTGTATTAGCCTCGACTACCACATCCGGCAATAGAGACGCAAAGTCATTGTCAAATACAAAGGTGCCGGTATAGGACGGATTCTTCACGCCTCCGGCGCGCTCATTCCCGGGACACAGATAACAGGTGGGATCATATTTCGGCAGGTTTTCAGAAGCCTTCTTTTCCACCTGGCCCAGCCAGGGACGCCGGCCGCGGTGAGGCGAAACAAGCACCCAATCACCGGTAAGCGGATTGAATCTTCGATGTGGAGTATCAAACATAAGTCTGGGTTCCTGTTTGGTCGGAGCGGGATCATTACGGCTTGTTAGCCTAGACAATTATACAGCGGAGCGAACCGGTTCCGGGTTTATTGTGATTTTACTAACGGGATATGATCCCTTAATATTTAGAACCATTCAAAAGTGATGGTAAATTTGATATTAATATTGATATAAAAAGGTGTACTATTATTGTATTGGTTTTTTACTCAGATGGAGAGTGGGGCTCATCATGAATAGCAATTCCCAAAAAAAGAATTCGGCGGCTGGCCGGCAAAGTAAGTTTAGGCCAAGGGTTATAGCCATGGATACACCGAAAAAAAACAGGGCGGAAGTAGCGAAAACATCAACCCAAACACTAAATGATTCAGAAGTTCGATACCGCCGCTTGTTCGAGGCTGCACAGGACGGCATACTCATCCTGGATGCGCAGACCGGCATGATCGATGATGTCAATCCATATCTGATCGATATGCTGGGTTATTCGCGTGAAGAGTTTGTGAAAAAGAAATTATGGGAAGTCGGCGCTTTCAAGGATATCGATGCCAGCAAGGTCGGATTTAAGGTCTTGCAGGAGAAAGGCTACATCCGTTACGAAGACTTACCGCTCAGGGCAAAGGGCGGGCAGTTGATCCAGGTGGAATTCGTCAGCAACGTTTACCCGGCGGGGGACAAAATAGTGATCCAATGCAATATCCGCGACATCACCAATCACAGGCTGGCAGAAGATGCGCTGCTCATGAGCGAAAAACATTACCTCGGCCTGTTCGAGAACATGCTGAATGGATTCGCCTATTGTAAGATCATCCTCGATAATGGCCAACCGCGGGACTTTATCTATCTGGATGTGAATACTGCTTTTGGAGCGTTAACCGGATTGAAGCATGTGGTCGGCAAAAAAGCATCCGATGTTATTCCCGGGATCAGGGAATCGGATCCGGAATTGATCGCTCTTTACGGCAGGGTGGCTTTGACGGGTAAGTCCGAGCGGCTTGAGACTTATGTGGAAGCCCTGAAAATGTGGTTTTCCATTTCTGTATATAGCCCTCAGAAAGGATACTTTGTGGCTGTATTCGATGTGATCACCGAGCGCAAGCGAGCCGAAGATGAATTACGCAAAGCGCATGAAGAATTGGAGATCCAGGTTCAACAGCGAACGGCGGCGCTTTCCCAGTCGAATATGCTGCTCCAGACCTTATTGGACAATATGCCCGACCAGATATACTTTAAAGACCTCCAGAGTCGCTTTATCAAAAACAGCAGATCCCAGACCAACGCGCTGGGGTTAAGCGATCCATCGGAGGCGATCGGTAAGACAGACTTCGACTTTTTTCCACATGCCAGTCGTGCCTATGCAGATGAACAGGAAATAATCCGGTCCGGCAAACCCCTGGTGGACTTCGATGAGCGGGCAGTATGGCCGGATGGTCACGAGACCTGGGTTTCAACCACGAAGGTCCCGCTGCGCGACCATGAAGGCAAGATCATCGGCACTTTTGGCATCTCACGCGACACCACGGACCGGAGGAACAACGAGGATGCGCTGCGGAAAGCCAGAGACGAACTGGAAGCCTTCTCCTATTCGGTATCACACGACCTGCGCGCACCCCTGCGCGGCATCGACGGTTGGAGCCTGGCCCTGCTTGAAGATTACGGGAATTTACTTGACAAACGAGGGCAGGAATACATCCAACGCGTGCGTTCTGAAACCCAGCACATGGGTGAACTGATCGACGACCTGCTGCAGCTTTCCCGCATCACACGCGCCGAGATTCATACGGAACGAATTGATCTCAGCGCTATTGCCCGATCCATTGTCGCCCGGCTGCAGGAAAGCGAACCCCAAAGGCAAGTGGAATTCGTCATTCAAAATGACCTGATCGCAAAGGGGGATGCGCACCTGATGGAGGTGGCGCTCACCAACCTGCTTGGCAATGCCTTCAAATTCACCGGAAAGTCACCCCATCCACGCGTCGATTTTGGGCTGATGAATATGGAAAACCGGCGCGTTTTCTTCGTGCGTGACAATGGCGCCGGGTTCGATATGGCGTATGCAAAAAAACTTTTTGGAGCTTTTCAACGCATGCACAAGGCCTCCGAATTCCCCGGTACAGGCATTGGCCTGGCAACGGTGCAGCGTATCATTAATCACCACGGGGGACGGGTGTGGGCAGAGTCGGCAGTAAACCTGGGCGCCACATTCTTCTTTACCCTGCAGGAGAGTCCATGAAAAACAAGATCATTCTTCTCGTCGAAGATAATCCCAGCGATGTCGGGCTTACCCAGCGGGCGCTCGCCAAAAGCCATATCGCCAACGAGATGGTTGTGGCCGAAGACGGCCAGGATGCGCTGGACTACATATTTGCGGCTGGCAAATACACAGGACGGGATGTTAAAGAGACTCCAGCAGTCGTTTTGCTCGATCTTAACCTTCCGCGTGTGGATGGTCTGGAAGTGCTGCGGCGGGTCCGCGCCGATGAGCGCACGAAGCGCATACCGGTGGTCATCCTGACGACATCCAAGGAAGAACAGGACGTGGCCCAAAGTTACGACCTGGGCGCCAACAGCTACATTCGAAAACCGGTGGATTTCAAGCAATTCGTCGAGTCGGTTGAACGCCTGGGTTTGTACTGGCTGGTGATGAATGAGCCGCCACCACCCAAAGTGAGTTAAGTATGACGAAACCGCTTGCTGTTTTAATCGTCGAGGACATGGAAAGCGATGTGCAGTTGATCGTCCGCCTTCTGGACAAAGCGGGTTATCAAGTTGATTACCTGCACGTTGATACCGCCAAGGGGATGCGGGCCGCGCTGCAGAAACAGCCCTGGGATATCGTGATCTCTGATTACAGCATGCCGCAGTTCGATGGCAGCGCCGCGCTCGCACTTCTTCAGGAAGAGGGGTTGGATATCCCGTTCATCATGGTCTCCGGGACAATGGGCGAAGAGACGGCCGTCGCCATGATGAAAGCCGGCGCACACGACTACCTGATGAAAGGCAACCTGGCGCGACTGGTACCTGCCATCGAACGCGAGCTCGAGCAGGCCGGGATAAGACGCGAGCGTCAGCAGTCACGGAATGATCTGCGTGCGAGCGAGAAACGCTTTCGTGCTCTCATTGAAAATAGTACCGATGCCATTTCCCTGCTGGATGCCAGTGGAAATGCCATATATGACAGCCCGTCAGCCCCCGGAATGCTCGGATATGGTCCCGAAGACTGGATCGGCAAAAATGCGTTCGAGCTCATGCATCCCGATGATCTGCCAAAAATTGCGGACATGTACCAAAAACTTACGCAAACGCCGGGCGCGCATGTAGATGCCGATTTCCGTGCGAAGCATAAAAACGGTTCCTGGTTGTGGATCGAAGCCACCGCCACCAATATGCTCGAAGAACCCAGCGTGAAGGCCATCGTATTGAATTATCGCGACGTCACTCGGCGCAAACAGGCAGAAGAGGCGCTGCAAATTAGTGAAGAGCGATTCTACGGAGCCTTCGAGTACGCGGCGATCGGTATGGCATTGGTCTCACCCGAAGGTCATATCCTTCGCGCAAACCATGCCCTTTGCGAACTGCTGGATTATTCGAATGAAGAATTGCTGGAGAAGGCTTTCCAGGATATTACTCACCCTGAGGATCTGGAAGCAGACGTAGCTTACTTCCGGCAGTTGATCGATGGAGAAATCCAATCTTACAAGATGGAGAAACGCTATTTCAAAAGATCGGGCCAGATCGTGTGGACCTCCCTGACCGTATCGTTTATCAGGGATGATCGAGGGGAACCGCTTTATGCGATAGCACAAATTGAGAATATATCCGAGCGAAAAAAGGCCGAAGAGGCTCTGCGTACCAGCGAGACCCGTTACAAGGCTTTGTTCGAGGATTCACCGGTAGCCCTTTGGGAAGAGGATTTCTCAGCAGTCAAAAAACGGTTGGCCGCTGTGCGCGAAGATGGCATTACCAACTTCGATGAGTACTTTAAACTCCACCCGGAAGTGGTAGTCGAATGTGCCGCCCTGGTTAAGGTTGTGGATGTTAACAAAGCCGCCATCAATATGTTGGGAGCAAACGAAAAAGAGGACTTGTTC
>CAZPCR010000150.1:1214-7008 GCA_964585035.1 uncultured Anaerolineaceae bacterium | reverse complement strand
TCGGGTCTGGAAGGCTTTTTCCATTTCACCTCTTCGACAACTTCCGGATCGGCATCGTTAATTATAGTGCGCAGTTGTGATAACTTCTTGCCGCGCCAATCACTTGTGTTTCCGATAATATCGTCTATTTCTTGAGATGGAGATTTCATTTAATTAAGTATAACAAATTTACCAATTACCTGACGGAGTATATATAGTGTTAAAGGTTGTATAGAGTTACATTTTTATGGGTAAATCAGTCCACATAATATACAGTTTCTATAGCGCATTACTGCAATCGCGCCCGAACTTGCTAATACAACAGGCACCCCTTCCCATTTGGGAAGGGCGACCGCATCTCAGGGAGTCGGGTTAGGTCCTAATCAACCTCCAAAATATTTTTCTCAACCATCTATGTAAAATGTTATTTTTTCCTGATTTCTTCTTTTAATTGAGTGCGCACTCTCGGCAAATTTAATAAAACCTCATCGTTTCTAAATCGGATAACTCGCAATCCCATCCCCTCCAATATCTTATCGCGTTCGGCATCGTATTCTTGTTGTTCTCGATGAATATCCCCATCCAATTCTATGACCAGACCTGCAGTATGACAATAAAAATCCACAATAAACCCTGCGATCACCTGCTGCCTTCTGAAATGAGATCCTAACTTATTCCCGCGTAATTCCTGCCACAACACTTTTTCCGCGGGTGTCATCTGGCTGCGCAGTGTACGCGCGCGTTGTATTTTTTCAGGATCAATCTTTTGACCGGGGTAAATATTCTTGACTGGCATGCTCGAATTATAGACTAATCACTTACTTTGGCTCTTCTCTACACCACAACAAATAGGCACCCCTCTCCTGCGGGAGAGGGGCCGGGGGTGAGGTCCTCCTTTTCAACCGCCGCAGGTGCAACCGCAACTGGAAAGGCGACTCTAATCTATCTTGCACTTAAAATTCATTAACGGTTTGCGTTAGCCGCAAGTGGGCGGGATTGGATGATTCTTGGGAGCAAGATTCTGCTGAGGCGTTGAAAACTACTTGAAACCGCACAGCATCCCACTTGTCGGCTGCACGCTGTGTTAGGCGCTTTAAAGTATATCAATGTAACCCCTACAATAGATATTTACATTTCTATTTCCATCAAGGTTCATCGCTTCGATGGAATCTGTGCCTTCAATTTTTAATAAGTAAGGCTGGAGCTGGCTCTGAAATGAATCAATCGCAATTTCATCGATACTACTTCGAATAATACATTGTGTACTTGGAATGTTTTTATCTGTAGGCTTTATTGTTATATAGATTCCTGAGGCTGTAGGAGATACCGATGAGTAAGCATAAAGTTTTCTAAAGCTAGTGGAGTTAAAATTTTCAGCAATAACTTGTGGTTGATCTGGATCCCAAAAAGTTGTTCTCACATTTTGACTTGAGGCTGTAAGTTGATCGACATTTAGTTTTTCGACAAATTCTCTGTAGTAATATTCCAGAATCATTGTTGACAGCTTTTTGCCGTCCCAAAAGTGAATAGGTTTTGCATAGCGCTCTAATTGCTGAATTATTTGTTCTTTTGCTTGTGGAGTTATTTCACCAGTTGTTACTACAATCCAACGATTTATCCGATAACTTTGCCCATTACTTGCATCCGTTATTATTTTATCAAAGGCCTGTGATCCCTGTATTACAAGAGCTGTGGCTTCTGATTGCCCTAAGTTTCCTTTCTTCAATTGGATTCCAGTCTAGAACCTAAGCATATCTGGACCAAAGTTTTCGTAGTATTCTATATCGTTTCCCAACTCAGAAATTCCACCTGTAAATTTAATGTCAACTAATTTAAAGCCATTTCTTAGGCTATATTGATGTAAACAAGGAACAATTATTTCTTGGGAAATTCTATTTTCTTCCCATCCGCTCGAAATCAAAACTCTTTGTATCATTTCAGGTGACATCATTTTGATTTTTCCTTGATAATTGAGCGCCTAACGGCAAGCGTTAGCTGCGTGTTGCCACGCGAACCAACCGACGAAACGGACAATGTTTTCGAGCGGAAAAAGGCCCTTAAACGGAACGTGGCAACACGTCAGCCTGCACGCGATGTTGGGCAGGTTTTGTAGGACAGTTTTGAACTTGATTAAACTGTAACTATTTTCCACCATTTTGCCTATATTTAGTTCTCTATCAGTTAATCAAATTCAATGGTGTACATAATTTCATTACAATGCAGGCAGCCAAATTTATAAATCCCAACACCACCATCTACAGTATATTTCTGGGCAATTTCCAGCATTCTTTCGTCATCAATATCTTCACCACCTACAAGTTCAACTGGGGTATGAGTGGCATCAGCAGGAGCCGCAATATACAAAACATCTTCTTTTGATGCAATGCCCAAAAAGGCGCAAGCATCATTACAATGAGACAACCAAACTTCGGCTTGAAAGGATGAATATCCTGGCGTTTTTGTAGCGATTTCAAGAATAATGGCAGGATCAATACCCGCTTTCTGCAAAGCGAATGTGTAGGTAAACTCTGCATGAAATTTTTTAGCGGCTTTTCCATTTGCAATACACCAAGGGCAAATATTTTTGTCTTCCCAATAATCGGAGATGTAAATAGCCCCTGTGTAAATATAGCCCCTGATCTTTCGGCAACATTCGCAGCGGTCATTACACTCTACTACTGAGCCTGTACCAAGTGGGTTAGGATGATATTTAAAAGTTGGCAAATCCATCAATTTATCCTCTGTAGTGGCGCAGTCTCCGCACCTGAATTATCTATAAAATTAGAACCATTATCTGTGCTACCCCTGCCCAACTATGTGTTTAGCTGCCATTTGACGGTCTAACTGCTTATAGGCTGCCAAAGATTAGAAATAATTAATGTGGATTATAGCTGAATTTAGAGGTGGTCGCAGTGCGCGCGGGTCGCAGGTGCCGAGTTTATTTCTCGGTACATAGCCCGTCCGTAATGATGCGAAGCATAACATCCCCGTTCTTGCTCCTAGGGGAGGCGCAGTGCCGCGGAATGTTGCCAATGCGTGAAGCGAATTGACGAGTGAAATGAGAAATCAGGCACCCCTCTCCTGCGGGAGAGGGGCCGGGGGTGAGGTCCTCCTTTACACACGCCGCAGGTGCAACCAAAAAGGAAAGGCGACTCTATGTTCTGTTACATTTAAAATTTGTAACGGCATGGCTTAGTCTGTGATATTAAGATTCCAATGTCACTAGCTAGAAATTCAAACTGATAAAGGGATCGTTTTTTATATGATTCAATTTTTACCAACAATCATGTAAAGTATTTGTAGAAAAGCCCAATAACAAACTGCTGATAGAAAAAACATATAAATGAAATATTTGAAATCTCGAGGAAATATGAATAAACTGCTGAAGGGCTCTGTTGCAATTGGCACTAAACCATATTTGTAAGTTGCATATATTACTATCAGCCCCAAGATCCCTCTAGGTAATCGAGGGTTATAGACGTTGATTTTTGTTGCAATTTGAGTTCCCAGAATGCCAACAGCTATTATCAATAAAACTACGACGAATTTCGCTATCCTGTTTTCAATTTTCATCATAGCTCCATAAAAAAGAGTATTACTGAAACTGCACCCATACCAAGAAAGGCGACTCTAATTTACCTACCACGAGATAGACTAATCAAAATAGATTTATCAAAAAATCACTGTTTTGTCTTAGAATTTTAACCATCAAACCGCGAAACTGCTCATTTTGGCTTATTTACTATTCAACCAATAACAAGCTTCAGGGTCTACAGCTTGAACGATTAAGAACTTACCGTTTTGTGCATCAGCAATATACCAACCCGTATCTACATTTGCAACCACCGGTTGTTTGTAGTGAAAATAGATTTCCTTCTGTTCGATTGTCCAAGTGCCTGAGATAGTTAATGATGGGGGATTCTCAATTTCAAGCGTGCCATCAGCATTTAGCTGAACAGTGGCTTGTTGCTTACCTTCATCATTTATACACGACAACATCATTGTAGTGGCTATATCTGACAACTTAACTTCCCGCGAGGTTGGTTTAGGTGAATTCAGACTTGTAACTACGTCGCACAAACCACACCCCAAACCGAAAGCCATCAAGAGAATAGAGAGTCGCAAAAGAACTTGGAAATTTATGCTAGTCACGGCTTTATGTTTTTTAACATCTCACTCGTATTAGTGTTTCCAAAGTTTAGTAACGTTATTGCACCCGATCTGCACCCAAACTAGGAAAGGCGACTCTAATAATTATTCGTAACATTGCCGTAGTAACTGCACGTACAGGCGTGTGATTTCTTGCTACGGTAAGAAGGGCTTGGGCAGCACTCTGCCTGCGTTATTAGATTTCGGTCTCCGTAACTTTTGATCTTTGAAGCTCCATTCAAGATCTAATCCATCTAACAGCCAATACGCCCATGGGCATTGACTAGCTGTTTCGTAGATAGCAATGGATGCCTGATAACAAGAGGCCAGATAATAGCTAATGATAGAGCCAACAATGATGAGAAGCATCCAATAAGGGTGATTCAGAAATGGGCAATGCGAAAGAATTATCGAGAGTGAGGAATAGAGAACGATAAACAACGGAAACATGGTGATAATTAGAGAGGTTTGATATCTCTGAAATTCTGTCCCCGTACGTTTCCAATAAAAATAGAAAAGGAAACGATGGATTGGATCACGGGTAGCATCTTTCTTCCTTTGCTCATCCTTTTCTATGTCCATATCTTCATAGGCGAGTGGTCGTACCTTCTTTTCTGTTTGTCGATATTGTCTTCGATCAACTTGTCCAAGAGCCACGAGGAGTTTTGCGGTTTGCGAATATCGGTTGTGCCAAATTCGATAATCCATCATAGAGTGTGTGAGGGAATATCCTAGGAGGAAGGTTCCTAGACCTAAGAACATAATCATGATTTGGTCAAGACCGGCTGCTTTGATAGCAGCCAAGTATCCGCCTACAACGACGAGATAAAACTCAATCACCTTGTCGCGTTTTGTGTCATACTCTATGAGAAGATTACTGCACTCAGAAAACAACCTATCGATTGAAACAATGTCAGCGCTCATTTCGCCCTCCTTCCGGATGCACTATTATATGCCCAGGCGTGCAGTTCCTGACTATGGAACATTGGAGATAAGTAAGAGGCGGCGAAAGGAACGGTAATTGACCTTGCGACATCTTAAACGGTACGGATTTGAGAGCATGCACTGATTATGAGTCAACCATTAGCTTATCTCAAAGCCTTACATATTATTACAGCTTCACCGCCCCGATTTGCTGCAGCACACCCAGCACATTGATCTCTGTCCACCGCTCCACGATCTTCCCCGCCTCGAAGCGGTCAATGGAAATGCCTGTCCACGTCACGGTTTTACCCGTTGGTGCGACACCCATAAATACGCCGTGATGAACCCCGCCGCCCGAAAAGCGGGTCACAACTTTCTCGCCTTCGGCAAACTGGTCCTGCACCTGGTCGTGCACATCCGCAAACGCCGAACGCAGGTTCGCCGCGCCGCGTTTGAGGCTTTCCGCCATCGCACCGTCCGCGATCTCATCCACATAGGCCATATTGCCTTTGCTCATTGTCTCTTCGAAATACCGGCGCACCAATACCTTGTTATCCTCGCTCATCATCTCTCCTTTGGTTTTACTCCCTACTCTCTAAAATCTAATCCCTGCTCTTCACCGCATTCACAAAATCCGCGAACAACCCGTAAGCCGTCGGCTCCGGTCCTGCCACCATGCCCTCCCGTTCCGATTCGATGATCGAATAATCGCCCAGCACGTCCGTGCGGAAGGCTACGCCTG
>CAZPCR010000150.1:0-1114 GCA_964585035.1 uncultured Anaerolineaceae bacterium | reverse complement strand
TCCGATTCGATGATCGAATAATCGCCCAGCACGTCCGTGCGGAAGGCTACGCCTGTGGTTGAATCCTGCATGCCATATAACGGATCGGAGGCGGGCACCATCTCCGGTGCGACGCGCGTCGTGACTTTTTCTCCGTTCTTCGCGGCGCTGCATACCAGCTTGTAACGCATCCCTTTCTCCTTGGCCTGTGAAATCATCTTGGGTGTGATCTCACGGATGCCCTTCCGGTCCACATCCTGCGGCAGGCACGGGACATCCATCAATACCGTCGCCAGCGCCGCCACCTTGATCGCCGCATCCCAACCGTCCACGTCTGCCGACGGGTCGGTCTCTGCAATGCCAATGGACTGGCAGTACTTCACAGCCGAGTCGTAGGTCTCTCCCCTTTCCATGCGCGACAATATGATGTTGGTCGTCGAGTTCAACACGCCTCTAAAAGAGATTAAGTCCGCGGCCGGCATGGCTTCGCGAAAAACGGAAAAGACCGGTGAGCCGCCCAGCACTGTGGATTCAAAATAGAATTTGTGTCCTTTGGATTTTGCCAGCGCGCTCAGCTCGCGGTAACCGTGCACCACCGTGCCTTTGTTTGCCGTAAAGGCGTGCATGCCTGCTTCCAGCGCCGCCCGCACGTGGCTGATCGCCGGTTCGCCGGTAGTGTGGTTCACGGGCGAGTTCTCGAACATCACCCCCGCCTCAGAGGTTCTGATCACTTCCATTGAATCTTTCACCGGGGTTGTGGAAAGGGATGCGATGGACTGTCCGCTTTCCACCAGCGTTAGGGCTTTCTGTATGTCGATTCCCTTCGGGTTGACGGCAAAGCCGTGCGTGCCGGTGGCAATGCCGGTCACGGAAAAAGTGATGCCGTATTCTTCTTCAAGCACGGCCCGCTTGCGGACCAATAAGCGCGCCAGTGACCGCGCCACATTTCCAAATCCCACAAACGCAAGTTTGTATTCCATGTTTCCTCCTGAATGGTCATCTTAAAATTTTTTGTGAAAAGTATCCTCACCCCCCTCTCCAAATCGTACTTTGATTTGGGGATCGCGCAGCACACGGAGTGCGGAGCGAAGCGTAGGGTGGGTTGGGGGTGGGGTGCGTGCGAAGTGATATTATT
>CAZPCR010000149.1:3151-7091 GCA_964585035.1 uncultured Anaerolineaceae bacterium | reverse complement strand
A
The DNA here is from genome assembly GCA_964585035.1 of uncultured Anaerolineaceae bacterium. Classification (GTDB taxonomy): domain Bacteria; phylum Chloroflexota; class Anaerolineae; order Anaerolineales; family Villigracilaceae; genus Fen-1038. The sequence continues at coordinate 7,090 of CAZPCR010000149.1, read as the reverse complement.
ACGCAGGCCGCGATCTTCGCCATCCGTACGGGGTTGGTCCCCCCCGGGGGTGGTTAGATTTATAGTAACTATTCACAGACCTGGCATGAAGTACCCGAAAACACGGAGACGCTTGTCTCCGTGTTTCCATGTTTCCGTTTTTCAGTGTTTCCGCTTTTACATGTTTACGTATTTACGTATTTACGTTTTTCCTCTTTTCCGTGTCTCCGTCTTTACGTATTTACGTTTTTCCTCTTTTCCGTCTTTCCGTATTTACACTTTTCCTCTTTTCCGTATTTACGTCTTTACGTATTTCCGCTTTTCCCTGTCTCCGCTTTTCCCTCTCTCCGTCTTTCCCTGTCTCCGTTTTTATGCCGATGCACCTGAATAATGGCGTACACCTGAAATCCATACGAGACGTGCCAGCCCTGCAAAAAGGACTGTCATGGCAAACGCGCCTGGTAGTGTCATCGCTGTGAGGCGGCCCGTTAGTGCCTCGGCCGGGACAGTTACCGCAAAGGCCACCGGCACCAAAAAGGTCAACCCGATCCGCAGCCAGTCCGGATAGATGCTCACCGGCCAGCGTCCTGCGGAATAGATCGCCTGGAACACCATAAAGAAATCGTTTAACCGTATGGCCCAGAAAGCCACTGAAGCGACCATTAACCAGAAACAGTAGATCAGGAAGCCTCCCAGTGCAAGCGCGATGACGAAACCTAATACATCCCACACCCCCACCTGCCACTGCAGTTGTGCGAGGGCTATCCCTGCCACCACCAGTCCGACGATCATATCCGTCAGCGCCCAGAAATTGATCTGGCGCAGGCTGATCATCGCCTGGCTGTCTACGGGTTTGGTCAGTGCAAAATCCAGTGTTCCATCCCCGATCTCCGTAAGCAGCCGGTCCATGTTGGGTTGAATAAAAGTATTGATCACTCCTCCCATCAAAATATAAATACCCAGCACCATCAGCAGCTCCGGGCGCGACCAGCCTCCCAGTTCGGTTGTATAAGTGAAGACCACCGCCAGGCCGATCAGGCCGGCTGCCAGCGAGATGAAAGATTGAAACAGTTGGATGAAAAAATTCACCCGGTATTGAAATTCATTCGCGATGCCAATCTTCAGGTGACACCATAGCACGCTGAACAATCTCATAATAGCCTCTGATTAATTACCTGCACTGTAGGGGCGCACCATAGCGAAGCGTATCCTGTGGATGGGTCGCCCTTCAATTGCGCCCTTCAATTACCCACAGAAGAAAACCGTCGAATGGCAAAGTGCCACACAAAGTTGACCAGTCCGAGGAATCCCAGAATCCATAGGAGTTGAACCCCCAGTCCGGAGAAGAGCTCAACATTACTTGGTGATCCGGTGAGGGCAATGATCGGAAAATAGAACATGGATTGAAAAGGCAGTAAATTTGCGAGATGCTGCACCCACAAAGGCATAAGTGTCATGGGCACCAGCCGTCCTGAAAGGACCAGTTCCAGGGCAAAGTACAGTTCAAAGATGGCGCTCACGCGCGTGGTCCAAAAGGTGATCATCCCCAGCACGGAACACACCAGTGTCCTTAGCAGATAGGCCCCCCAGATCGCGATGAAAAAGACTAACACCTGCATCCATGTGGGATGCAGGGTCGGTTTGAAGATCAATGTTAGTGCCGCGGCGATTGGCAGCCAGATCAGGATCATGAATACTTTTGATCCCGCGAAGTCGGTCACGTCGTAATGCAGCGGATGGATCGGCCGCATTAGCAGCCCCGATAGCATGCCGTGCTGTAATCGCCACTCCCAGGCATACGGAGTGAGCACGATGTTCATCTCACGCACCAGCATCCAGACGATGTAGTAGGCGGCAAACCCGCCGGGAGTAAAGCCGCCCACCGATCCCCCGTTGGATCGCGCAATGATTGACCATACCACCAGGTAAATGAGCGGTTCGATCACCAGCCATATGACGTAAAGGAATGACTGCAGCCTGTACTGGAACTGGCCCATCATCGAAAGCTTGGTATTCATGAGGTAGTAATCGAAAAGGCGCTTCATACCGCTTCCCCCGCCGCGCTCTTTTGGCGGAAGACTTTCTCGATCACGTCCTCGATCGGCGGGTCTTCGATCGTCAGGTCATTCACGTGTTGTTCCGACAGGATGCGCGATGTTACGAGCGCAGTTTTATCCTTTGGGATACGGAGGCTGACGTGACCTCCATCCTGGTTCAGTACTTCGCCATATTGACTCCAACTGACCGGATTGCCGCTGAAGGTCACACGGATCGTTTTAAAGGCCGAGAATCGTTCCATCAACTGGTTCAGCGCCCCGTCGAATAGCAGCCTGCCGTTATGGATAATGATCACGCGCTTGCAAAGTGCCTCTACATCCGCCATATAATGGCTTGTAAGCAGCACCGTCGCACCATAGCGTTGGTTATACTCGCTGATAAAACCTCGGATGCGCCGCTGCATGGTGATATCCAGGCCGAGGGTCGGCTCATCCAGGAACAGCACCTTGGGCCGGTGCAGCAAAGCCCCCGCGATCTCCACCTTCATTCGCTCCCCTAATGACAGGTTGCGGACTGGCTTGTTGACCAGGTCTTTCAGTTCGAGCAGTTCGATGAACTCATCGCGTGTGCGTTTAAATTCCGCCTGGGGAAGCTGATAGATTGCCCGTTGCAGCTCATAAGAATCCAACGCCGGCAGGTCCCAGGCCAGTTGGGAGCGGTTGCCCATCACCAGTGTGATCTGTTGCAAAAAATCCGTCGAACGCCGTGATGGCTCGAAATCCAGTACTTGCGTCGATCCGGCTGTCGGATAGAGCAGCCCACTTAACATCTTTAAGGTTGTGGTCTTGCCCGCACCGTTCGGTCCAAGAAAGCCGACCACTTCCCCCGGTTCGATGGTGAACGAAATATCATCCACCGCCTTGACTGTCCGATATATCCGGTGGAAGAGGCTGCGAAACGACGCCCTCAATCCGGCCTCCCGGGTGGGCACTTTAAAATGCTTGGAAAGACCGCTTACCCGGATGACCGGCGTTTGTGCTGACATACCCATCCTTAATCAAATAAAAGAAGGATCCTTCGACGGGTTCCTATCGGTCGAGATCTTCTGTACCTCACCAACATTCCGTGGTTTTCAATATAGAACTATTTCCCGACCCAATTTGATTATACATCCACTGTATACGATCCATTGCCCCGCCCGTCTCGGTACTCTTTAAAGGAAATGATCAGGATTTTATCCTTTGAATCTCCTGATTATCTTCTTCTCCCGCTCGGCATTGGCCGCTGAAGAGTTCTTCCAGAGTACGGCAAAATAATTTGTTTTTTCCGCACCGATAAATCTCTCCACCTGCCAATCGGAATCCCGGAGGACATCTTCCATTTCTTCGGGAGAGACGAACAGGTAATCGAACCACTCACTGATGGTTTTCCCGTATCGCACACGCACCCTGGTTTGTCCCGCCATCCTGCCGCGACGTATGTTCGATTGATGGTATTGCAGGTGATCGGAGTCGCTGGTTCTGTATGGGTTGCGAGTTCCCACCAGGATACGCGCCTCGGGTGATGTGATTCGGGTTAGCTTTTTGAGGGTCTGCTTCGCTCCTTTGGCGCTGCCGAACAAGCCGAAGTTGTTGCCGAGCATCAGGACTGTATCGAAAGAGTTGGGCTTGAATTTATCTATTTCAGTGATCGGTCTGATCAATGCCTTATTCAATCCTCTTAACTTGCACACTTTGATCGCGCCCGGCGAGTTATCGATGCCGGTCACTTCAAAGCCTTTTTCTTGCAAGTAAAGGGAATGTCGCCCCGCCCCGCAGCCGATGTCCAGGGTCCTGCCCTTCGCAAATTTGATGATGCGCCGTTCCAGTGGCGACCACTGTTTGTATTCGCGGAAATATGCGCCGGGGTCGGAGCCGGTATCGACGTAGCCGTCATCTCTTTCGATGATTTCGGCCGTTGCCG
>CAZPCR010000149.1:0-3051 GCA_964585035.1 uncultured Anaerolineaceae bacterium | reverse complement strand
TCGGAGCCGGTATCGACGTAGCCGTCATCTCTTTCGATGATTTCGGCCGTTGCCGTCTGCTCATTATATTGCGCCAGTAATTGTCGTCCGTAAGCGTCTTCAGTAATTTTCATTCTGTTGAACGGTTCTTTCTCCGGTCTTGCCAATCCCCTTGGATATACAAAGCCCCAAGTGCTGCAAGGAATGCACACAAAATAATTAAAGCCATCCAACCAACAGGCGCTGCAGTAATGGAAACGACTGCTGCCACCACTATGAAAATTCGGAATACCCTTAAAGTCAGAACGGGTTTAATAAATAGAAGAGTCGCAAGTACGATCGCTGGAACAGTAAAAATAATTATCGATCTCCAGGCAATGTTTGAGTTCGGAAACCGGAACGGGAGAGATGCCATTAAGATGGCTGTAAGAAGGAGGATCGCTAGTGAAGAGTAAGCAGCAATCTTATAAACCTTCATACCTCATCCCCGATTACCCAATCCCCAATCTACCAACTCAATCTTATTGGGCGGTTGCATTTCATTGATTTGGTATCCCTTGACGGACATTCTCTAATACCGAACTGCACCAGTTATTGTCGCTTGTGTCGTCCAATTTTACACCTTGCTCAAGTGATGTAATGGCCGATTCAAATTCACCCATTTTGACGTAAGTAATGCCTTGTACACAATATATGTAAGATTTATTCTTCGAGTCATTTTCTATGGAAAGCGCTTTTTGGTAATCAGCGATTGCCAGAGTATATTTTTTTGTATCCGCATATGCATTACCACGCCAAACATAAAGGTCGGGGTTTTGGGGGTCGATCGTTAGGGATTTATTGAAATCCGACACGGCTAGGTCGTAATTTTTTTGTTCCGCATATACTACACCACGAGCGAAATAGGGCTGTGGCTCTTTTGGATTAATCTCGATGGATTTTGTGAAATCAGCGATTGCCAAATTAACTTTTCCCTGTCCTTCGTATGCCAAACCTCTATTGATATAGGACTTTGTATCAATAGGGATAATTTCAATATACTTTGTGTAATCAGTGATCGCATGATCATAATATTTTAAATTCAAATAGGCGGAACCGCGATCGGCATAAGCATCCCCGTAATTTTCGTTGATATTAATTATTTTGCCGCAATCCAGGATAGCTTGCTGATAAAGATTCATTAAATTGTCGTTTTTGCATTGGATCACATCTTTCTTCAACTCCAAATTAAATTCTCTACCTAGCTTGTAACTGACCATTCCAAGTCTTTCATTCCCCGCTAAGTATTCATTATTACCAAAGGCAACAAAAACGTTCGAAAGTATAAAGAACGCAATGTAGAGTAAATACGAAATAATTAAATAGAGCATAATACGGGCTATAACATTTACAGTGGGTAAAGCGAGCCAGGAAGAAATTGGTACTTCAGGTTTGAGATCTTGGTTCATCTATTTTTTTAATTTAACTTTGTTTGAATAAAGCCGCAGAAGTTGCCCTCTTGCTAACGGTCGGACCGTAAAACACCCTAAATCATTTAAGACCGTTAAATTAAAAGCCAAATTTTGTTCAATTACTACTAATATACTGATTTATCGCCCCCACGTCATGTATCATTTGTCATGTAAATTGCCTGTGCTTATAGCAGGTTTAGACCCCTCAGAATTACAAAGTACTACGTATTCTCATTACAACTTAATGAGAACTAGCAGAGATTTTTACAATGCCCACTCTCCAATTACCCAATCCCAAATCACGCCATCCCCTGATCCCTGATTCCTGATCTCCATTCACCACTCTCTGCTCTCTATTCCCTAAATATCCTCACATGCCTCCTCGGCTCTTTTCCATACGAATGACTGATCAACTCCGCCTGCCGCGCCATCTCATGCTCCAGCCGCCTCACCAGGGAGGGTCCCGGAGGCAGGTCCACCCAGCGCTCGCCGTTCAACACTGCCGAGATGGCCTGCTGGGTCTGCTCCTTCACCCCGTCGATATCCGACGACACCGCTTGCTCACCCTTCACATTGAACAGTTCACCCAGGAACTGCTCCATCTGTCCGACCGTGCTTGAACGCAGTACATAGATCGGCATCCCGCGCTGTTCCGCTTCCACGATCGTTGCCTGGCGGTCGCGGTAATAGGCCTTTAAAGTCACCAGCACATTGGCTTCGTCTGGCTCTTTGACGATGATGGCGGGTACGCCCAGCCGCTTGGTCGCCTGCAATAACCGGTTGCGCGCTACGCCGTACGGATAAATCTTAATAGTCGGAAGCGCGCCGCGTAACGGCTCGAAGCGTGTGCTGGCAGGGACCGGCGCTTGTAGCAGCGGTTCCGCCGCGAGCACCCCGGGTGCGGGTACCGCGGGCGTCCGTCCGCGCCGTGGCGTTTTCGGCTCCTTGGCATCCAACCTCGACGTAGTAACGGGCGCAGCCTTCTCGATCTGTATCTTGCCTTCAGTGTCGCGTGTCCGTATCTCGGGCGGGAGCGGGAAGCCTCGCAATAGCGCGTCCACTGCCGCCATAATGTCTGTATGCACCGCGAATCGATCGCGGTTCTGGATTTCCACCAATACGTCGAACGTGGGTGGCGCGCGTCTCTCGAGCACCGTCTTCTGTGTGCCGCGTCGCCGTGCTTCCTCATCCGATAGCGTGACCGCTTCGATTCCGCCCACCAGGTCGCTCAACGTTGGGTTGAGCAACAGGTTGTCCAGTGTCTGCCCGTGTGCCGTGCCGATCAGCTGCACGCCGCGCTCGGCGATGGTGCGCGCCGCGGCCGCTTCGAGCTCACGCCCGATCTCGTCGATCACGATCACTTCGGGGTTGTGGTTCTCCACCGCCTCGATCATCACTTCATGTTGGAGCATCGGCTCGCGCACCTGCATCCGCCGCGCTTTACCCACTGCCGGGTGAGGCACGTCGCCGTCACCGCCGATCTCATTGGACGTGTCTACGATCACCACGCGCCTCGACTCCGCCAGGATTCGCGCAGCCTCACGCAGGAGTGTCGTCTTGCCCACTCCTGGCCGGCCCAGGATCAATAACGATTTACCCGATTCGACGATATCCTGGATGA
>CAZPCR010000148.1:0-7159 GCA_964585035.1 uncultured Anaerolineaceae bacterium | reverse complement strand
CCTCTTAAGCAAAAAGCCCAGCATGACTGCTGGACTTTTCCTTACTTTTTATTAGCCTCTTTAATTTTGGCATTTGAAGGATTAAAAACGGATTTTGGGTAAATACCCATTAATTGCGTCAAACAAAGTAATTTCTATTAGCCAGGTTATCCCTCAAAGACACGCGGCAAATTGTGTCGCCACCATTCATAACCGTATGCCAGATTGAGAGGCAGCGTCCACCACAATTGGACCGGTGAATGTGACAACCGTTTTATCAAGCTTGGCAGCGAATAGAAACGATCATTGGCATACCGGAATCCGGACAGCAGCTCCGCCGCGCTCATCTGCTTCGGCTGAAAGACCACATCTTCACGGCTGTTGTATTTGCGCCAATCTCTCGTTAATATACGGCACTCTGCTTCCATTTTCCGAAACAGCGGCGTTCCGGGAAACGGCGTCAGGATGTTGAATGTTGCATTCTGGACTCCTGCTTCTTCCAAAAAATCCAGTGTGTCCTCGAAGATCTGGGGCGTATCGTGGTCAAACCCGAAGACGATACCGGCCTGCACTGCAATTCCATGGGAATGGATACGATCGATGATCTTGAAATACTCATCCACACGATTGAAACCCTTTTTCACTTCCAGCATACTCTGCTGGGAGATCGACTCCAAACCGATGAACAACTGCTTGCAGCCGCTCTGTGCCGCTGCCTCGAGGAATTCGTCGTCCCGGCCAGCCTTGATACTCGCCTGGCTTGACCACCACTTGCGGTACGGCGTAATGGTTCGGAATAATTCTTTTGCGTACTCCATATCGCCGGTGATATTGTCGTCCCAAAAGATCATGACCTTCCCCTTGAATGAACCATACTCCGCCGCGACCTCCTCGATCGGGCGTTGACGTTGCCTTCCGGGATACATCACGGCTATCGAACAGAAATCGCAGCAGTTGGGACAGCCGCGTGTGGCGAAGAGAACTCCGTGGGTATGATCGCGCCGGTGGAATAAATCCTTGCGCGCCATGGGAAGATGATCCAGCGACGGCGGCTCGTTTTGTCGATAAATGGGAAGATAGGATCCCACTTCGAAACCCTTAAGAAATGTCTCCCACAAGCCTTCCGCTTCCCCGATGAAAATCACGTCAGCATGTCGGCCTGCCTCTTCGGGCAGGAGAGTTACATGCGGTCCGCCCATTACAACGCATATCCCACGCGACCTGAAACGCGCCGCTATATCGTAGGCATGAAAGGCGCTCGGTGTATGAAATGTGATGCCGACCACATCCGCTTTGGCGTTCCAGTCGATGTCTTCAGCTTCTTCATCGAGGTGAAATACATCCCAACCCGGGGGCACGCTGGCGGCCAGATACGGCATGGTGATCTGCTGAAAGTTGAGGACCCGCGACCTCCTCACCCTTCTGATTTCTGGCGACGAGGCTGTAATCAATAAAAGTTTTGGCATACCTTTTTCAGGAAATTTAGTTCCAACATTCCTTAATAAAGGAATTGGTATAAGGATCAAGGCTGGTAAATTCTACATCGGGGCATGTGAATAGCCAATATCCTTATTTACCGATATCCGCATGCCTTTCTTCCTTAATTAGTCCCTTCGGGGGCTTGATAATTCATCCTTCTTCGATTAAACTCCCCCGACATTTTTAGATTGAGGAGAATATTGGTATGAAAACATTTAAGTTGTTCTTGGCAGTTGCAGTTCTATTTTTATCAGCCACGGCCTGTCTTTCGTCAGCGACGGGAAGTGCCACGGAGGTTCCATCCGTCTCATCAGCCACTACCGCCCCATCAGATACGGCCCAGCCAACCGCAACTCAATCCAGTTCGAGCGGGTTGATCAACATGGTGACCCTCGCGAAAAATTCCGATAAAGTTACAGCCGCTCCGATTGACCCAAGCACGGTTTTTGATTCGAATGCGGTCATTCACGCCGTGGTTTCGGTCAGTAACGCGCCTGCCAATACCAAGTTTACAGCGGCTTGGTATGTGGTGGATGTGGGTAGCGCATCGGCCCCGAATACCTTGATCACTTCCACCGACCTGACTGCAAACGGCACGCGTGACCTCGACTTTACGTTGACACCTACATCAGCGTGGCCAGCCGGAACCTATCGCGTGGATATATCCGTAAACGGTCAGCTTGATCAGTCAGCGACTTATAGCGTTCAATAGGGTTATTCATTGATTGTTCACAATCTTTCGTAAAGTACCTTTGTAAAAAAGACATGCACAGGCTCTACGGCCTGCGCATGTCTTTTTTACCTAATATTATTAATGATCGAACATTCTCTCTATCGAGACCTTGTTCCCTTCAACTCTAATTCTCTACTCTCTAATTCTCTGATCCTCTAATCTTTTTTGTGTCCCCAGCTTTCTCTGCGAATTCTGTCTGAAGAAAAGAGACACGACTCGGCTGCGGAACGAAGAGAAGAATCTGCGCAGGAATGGGATGCGCAATATCAGCAAGACTAGAACAACCAGACCATACACTAGCGGTTCTTCAATGTTGCCTGTAAGGTGAAAAATATCGCCCTTAGTGGCCAGCGCATAATGTAAAACCGCAATGGGCGCGGCAAAATAAATGACTTGGTGCAACCGTTTCCAGTTTTTTCCGAGCCGCACCTTCCAAATATCGAATGACGTAATACCCAATGGGATGAGCAGGAAAAATACGATCGAGCCGAAGACGATATACGATCTCTGGATGACCGTTTGGAGAATCAGGCTCCATGCGATCCCGAAGTCCAGGTTTACGAAGATGATGACGTGTATCGTGGCATACATTAGGGCATACAGGCCGAGCGCGCGGCGACGTTTGAGCAGTTCGCGCCAGCCGAATAGTGTGTTTAGCGGGGTGCATGCCAGGGAGAGCACGAGCAGGGCCAGGGTATGGCGCCCTGTGAGCTGTTCCATGGCCTCGATCGGGTTAGCCGTCAGGTGGTTGGTAAATAGATCGAAGATCATCCTGACCAATGCCGACCAGGCATACAGATGCATCGCGATCTGGATTGGGGTGTAGGGGAACTGCTTGATGCGTTCGGAGATAGACATATTAAAATTCAAAGACGCTTATAACACGGAAAACGGAATCCGTTTGGGAGGACGGATTCCGTTTCGTATTGAGACCCGTATCCGGTTTACTTTCTTGTGTCTAGTAATTCAATTTCAGGTCCATTCCCTGGTACAGGGATGCGACTTTGTCGCCATAACCGTTGAAGGGTAGGGTTGCACGGCGGGTTAGTTCGCCGATGCGCCTCTCTGAAGCCTGTGACCAGCGTGGATGGGGCACATCGGGGTTGACATTGGCATAAAAGCCGTATTCATCGGCCGCTATCGTTTTCCAGAACGTCTCGGGCTGCGTGTCCACCAGGTCGATCTTGACGATGGCCTTGATGCCCTTGAAACCGTACTTCCACGGCACAACCAGGCGAATTGGCGCACCGTCTTGCGGTGGGAGCGGATCCCCATACAGCCCGGTGACGAGTAGTGTCAGGTCGTTCATGGCTTCGTCGAGCCGCAAGCCTTCCGTATAGGGCCACGGATAAAAGCTGCTGGCCTCTGCCGGTAATTGGGTAGTGTCCATCAAGGTTGTGAAGGCCACATACTTTGCATCCGAGGTTGGCTCAACGGCTTTGAGCAGGCTAGCTAATGGGAAACCCTGCCAGGGGATCACCATGCTCCAGGCTTCCACACAGCGCAGGCGATAAATGCGGTCTTCCTGTGGGAACATTTTGAGCAAGTCTTCGATAGCAAAGGTTTGGGGTTTGTTGACCATGCCCCCGACCGCCACGCTCCATGGGTGGGATTTAAAGTTTACCGAGAGCGGGGCCACCGCGTCTTTGGCGGTGCTGAACTCATAATAATTATTGTAATTTGTGATGTCCTCGTACGAGTTGAGCGGTGCGCCCAGCTCATCTGTCTTGCCGGCGTACGCTGCCATATTGCCCGGGGTTGGGACCGCTTGACCGCTGACGGAGGGGGCACAGGCAGCCAACAGTGCGCTGCCTGTGAGAATGCCGGCCGCCCTGAGGAAGTCACGCCGGTTATAGTAAAGGGATTTGGGTGTGATCTCTGACGAAAGAATAGGGACGGCTTTGTAATTGTTTTCCATATTTACCTCACAATCTGTTACGGATAAGTTTCAGCCAATAAGGTTTTTATATTTGTTTCGATCTCATCATAAGCGCCATCACCGATATGAACATATCGAATGTGACCGCGTTTGTCGATCAGGTACAGGGTCGGCCAATACATATTGTGATAAGTGTTCCAGGTATCGCCTTCATTATCCTGTGCAACCGGATATTCTATCCCATCCTCAATCACTGCATTTTTTAGGTTGGTCAGGTCGGCTTCCTGGCTGAATTCGGGGTAATGGTTCCCGATGATCACAAGCCCCTGGTCTTTATAAGCAGCATACCATCTTTTTAAGGAAGGCATTACGTGCTGGCAGTTAATGCAGTCAAATGTCCACATCTCGAGCCCTACCACTTTGCCGCGCAGGTCCGCCAGGTACAGGGGCGAATCCGTATTCAACCAGACCTTGTTGTTTAGTTCAGGTGCCGGTCCGAGGTCGGGCAGGGAGGCGGTTTGAAGTTTTGGAAGAGCCATATTAACGTTTCCTGAGGTTTTACTGGTGCAGGCCGTTAACACAACCATCATTGCAATTAACCAAATGGACATCGGGTTCAGTTTCATGGATGGCTTAATTGTAGGAAATCTTTCTTACGAAAGGCTTACGGAAGACTGAGAGTTTTATTAGGGCAATGTGAAAGTAAAACGACTTCCGTGGCCCAATGTGCTTTCAACGGTAATGTCCCCGCCGTGTGCACGCACAAGACCGCGTGCGATGGCCAGACCGAGCCCCGATCCCCCGGTCGTCCGGCTGCGTGACTTTTCTCCTCGATAGAAGCGGTCGAAGACTTTTGGCAGGTCCTCCGCACGGATGCCTTCGCCCGTATCGCTTATGCTCACTTCAACGCCGCGCTCGGAACGCCCTGCTGTAACGACTATTTTTCCGCCGCCGGGTGTATGCCGCAGCGCATTGCTTAACAAATTGTTCAGCACACGACCAATGCGCATCGTATCCATTCGCACCGGGTCGACATTTGGATCGGCGTATCCGGTTATCGCGACGTCCCGGCGCGCAGCCATTTCGGAGAAGCTTTCCAATGTATCCGATATAAGATCAGCCAGGGATGAATCTGCCAGGTCGAGAGGCAGACCGCCGGCATCCAGTTGGGCCATCTCGAATAGATCGTCGATAAGGCTGGACAGCGAACGGACGTCGCGCTGTGCGGTAAGCAGATAACGCTGGACCGCTTCGGGGTTTTCGACCATGCCGTCCGACAGTGCCTCCAGGATCGCGCGGATCGAAGAAAGGGGTGTCTGCAGGTCGTGGCTGACCGAGGCGATCAAGTCCGTGCGCAAGTGTTCGAGCTCACGCTGTTTTTGGTCGGCGGACTGCAATTGTGCGGCCATCTGGTTGAACGATTCGGCCAGCATGGCCACTTCGTCGTTCCCACTCACGTGGACACGTGTTTGCAGTTGGCCTTTAGTCAGCTCCTCGGCAGCTCTTTTCACGGCGTGGATGCGTTCTGTGACCGTGCTGGAGAGGAAATACCCCAGCACCATGGCCATGCCCCCGGCGAAGAACAGCAGGACAATGGACAACAGCAGGTCGTGTTCGCTGGCAAACATCATGCGCGCCGAAAACCACACATTGAAAAAAGTCAGCACGCTTGAAAGGGCATAGCCTGCCAGCAATGTCCAGCGTACTGTAGGGGAATAAGTAAGCCACCCGAGCCGGTACGCGCCATACCCTGCCAGGCTGGAGATCAGGGCTGTAATGGATAGGAACATCGCCATCAGTCCCAGCTCGGCCAGCGGCGGTGACATCAATATTTTGAATATTCCCAGCGATATCGCCAGGATGATTAATACGCCCAGCGCGTAGCGTGGAAAGATGGGGAGTTCGGAATGCGCTGATCTCATGGTTCGAACTTATAGCCTACACCCCAAACCGTTAGGATCCGGTTGGGAGAGGAAGGGTCGGCTTCGATTTTTTCTCTTAAACGGCGCACGTGGACTGTAACCGTTCCCGGGTCGATGTATTCGGTTCCGCCCCAGATGCGCTCAAGCAGTTGGTCGCGCGTGTATACCTGGCGTGGGTGGGATGCTAGTACGTAGAGCATGTCGAATTCCTTGGCAGTCAGTGTAAGCTCTTTGCCGGCCCTTGTCACCGTGCGGCTTCGGAGATCGATGCTTAGGTTTTCGAAGGTGAGTGTCTGGTCGGATTCTGCGTTGTTTTGCTCGCGGCCGGTCCGGCGCAGTACCGCGCGCACGCGGCTGACAAGCTCCTGAGGGCTGAATGGCTTGACGACGTAATCGTCTGCGCCCATTTCAAGTCCTGCGATGCGGTCTGCCTCCTCGCGGCGTGCCGTCAATAGAATGATGGGAATATTTGACCGATCGCGTATCCAGCGCGTGAGAGATAGCCCGTCAATTTCTGGAAGCATGATATCGACGATGGCCAGCTCGGGAATTTGTTCGTCCACCAGGGTCATGGCTGTTTTACCGTCGGAAGCATGCCGCGTTTGGAACCCGGCCCGCTGGAGGTAGAGTGAAACCACCTCCGCAATGCTTGGCTCATCCTCCACGATCAATATTGATTTCTTATCCATCGTGTTCAATGATACCTTAATGTCACAGGGATAATTTATTACGAGACTCTTACGCCCCGCTCTTGGTAGATCTGCGAATTTTAAGATTGCAGAAAATCTCCGTTCACATTGTACTAGTAGGGTATCTCTGTTTACATCATGCCCCTGAAGTTCCCCCATAAATTTGCACTAAGAGGACGGATCCTTGAATATTTGGAAGGTTTCACCCGGGCCGTGGATTGTAGTTTGGCCGTCACGGTAAAGCGTTACCGTTCCTGCCCCGTATACCGTCCAATTCTCCGAAGAATCGTTCAAAAGTCCGGTTCGCTCGTCGATCCCGATCAAAGTATCTTTCGGTAATTGTTCAGCCAATCGTCTGGCCCAGCTGCTGCCGGAATTATTGTGGTGAGGTATGACGCAGGAATGGGGCAGGAGCCCTAGCCCATCCAGAAGTTTGCTCTCATATGGATCGTAATAATTCCCGCACATTACCATTGCG
>CAZPCR010000147.1:0-7182 GCA_964585035.1 uncultured Anaerolineaceae bacterium | reverse complement strand
TCAGGTCGATCCAGCCCTTGCGGGCTTCGGCCAGTAATTTACGGCAGCGACCCAGTACCAGCGACGGCGCATGGAATTCAAAACCGGCTCGCAGGCCCGCCTGTACGAACTCTACGAATTTTTCCCGTTCATATAAAAGCATCGGGTCGTACATCTCATAGCCCAGCATGGGATCGGTCCGCAGTTCGCGCGGCGATTTGAAATCGGATTTGGCGCGGTGCTTGATGTCCAGGTGGAAATCGGGCGACAATTTGACGATCTCGCGCCTTACCCCCGGCTGTGTGGCATGCACCAGGACGAGATCGATGTCGGTTGTACCGCCCAGCAAGGGTTCGGCATCCGAGAGCAGCGAACCCGTCAGGTAGGCAGCCACGATGTCCCGGTTATTAAAAGCCCGCTCGAGCGCGTTTTCTTTCGCAAGACGGGTCAGGGATTCACGGGAGACGCGCATAAATTATCCTTGTCCCTTAATGGATGCGTTCCGGACGATTGCATCGTTGAGCGGCAGGCTGGGCTGGAAGGGACTTAGATCCAATTTCTCGCGAATACGGTTTTCGATCAATTTCAAATGCTCCGGGTTTTGGATGATGTTCAAAGGGTTGGTATCGATGACCAGGGATGGCATGCCGTCGTTGGGTTTCGAGAAGAAATCTTCGTAGGCATGGTTGAGCTGGTCGATGTAATCGCGTTCCATGTTGCGCTCGTAGGACCGGTCCCGTAGTGCGATGCGTTCCATCAGCACGTCGGTGTTGGCTCGTAGGTACACCGTCAGTTGGGGCTTCGGTATCTTTTCTCCCAGTGCTTCGTGCACTCTGTAATACATTTCGAGTTCGTCGCCTTTCAGGTTGATGCGGGCGAACAGCGCATCCTTGGCAAAGGTATAATCTGAGATCAACGATTTTCCGGCTGCCAGCAGGTCCGGCACGGTGCGGCGCTGTTGGTGATAACGGCTCAGCAGAAAGAAGATCTGGGTCTGGAAAGCATACCGTTCGCGGTCACCGTAGAAATCCGAAAGAAAAGGGTTCTCCTCGAAGATCTCCAATAATATTTCTGATTCGAACGCGGGCCGCAAAAGACGGGCCAGGGTGGTCTTGCCTACGCCGATCACCCCTTCGATGGCAACATACATGGTTGGCTCCGTTATAAGATGCGCTAAGGATACCATAAAAAAATCATAACTATTCACATCATCTCTGTTCAACTACGTTTATCTCCGGTGAATTTCCGCTTTCCCCCTACATTATAATTTCCTCATGCATCGTATTTGCATCGTCCCACTTGTTGATGGTATCGGCGGCATGTCATCCTTCAGATATCGATTTGAAGCCGGGCTGAAAGCGCGCGACATGGGCGTGACACACAACCCGGACGATCCGTCCGATGCGGTTTTGGTCATCGCGGGTACCCGCAACCTCCTCCCGCTCTGGCGGGCGCGTCGGCGTGGCCTGCGGGTCGTCCAGCGCCTCGACGGCCTCAACTGGATTCATCGCAAGCGCAAAACCGGTCTTCGTCATTTCATGCGTGCCGAATATGGTAATTTTATTTTGTCATTGATCCGTTCTAGGATCGCCACACATATTTTGTACCAGAGTGAATTCTCGCATCGCTGGTGGGATGATAAATATGGAAAAGCCCCTGCACCTTATTCTGTAGTCCACAACGGTATAGATTTGTCCGAATACCGACCTGACGGTCAGGGGGCGCTTCCCTCTGACCGCTGCCGCCTGTTGGTGGTGGAGGGCAGTCTTGGCGGCGGTTACGATATGGGGCTCGATAATGCCATTCAGCTTGCGGAAACACTTGCCGAGGAATATGCCTTCCCCATGGAGTTGATGGTAGTCGGCAAAATAACTTCCGGGCACAAAGCGGCTGTCCAGGCCCGCTCGCGTGTTCCCATCCTGTGGGCCGGCGTGCTGCCTCGTGAGCAAATACCAGCGCTCGACCGTTCCGCCCACTTGCTTTTCTCCGCTGATCTCAATCCGGCCTGCCCCAATTCTGTGATTGAAGCGTTGGCTTGTGGCCTGCCTGTGGTGGCTTTCGAAACTGGCGCCATGAACGAGCTCGTCATCGGCGACTCGGGCCGCCTTGTTCCCTATGGCGGCGATCCCTGGAAGCTCGATCAGCCCGATATTCCGGCGTTGGCATCCGCGGCCGCTCAGGTTTTACATGACCGTCAGAGCTTCTGCGCTGCCGCGCGTGCCCAGGCCGAAAAAGCTCTCGGCCTCGATCGCATGATGGATGGATATCTTAAGGCTCTGCTGGAGGACTGAAAATGGACCAGGAAATTTATGATTTTTTATTGCGTCATCTAAGATCCGTTCAGGAAAACGATATCCCTGCGTATCACGAAACGACGTCGCCGGACCTCACGCTTTATGAATGGTGGGTCACGCCTCACCGCATGGATGGTCTTCCCTTCCACGAGTTCATGATGGAGTCGAATGCAAAAAGTGGCACGGTCTTCGGCTCGGATGTTAAAGGGAAAGCGGAGACGCGTTTTGACCTCGCCAACCTGGCGATCCAACGTTACGGCGATACCGCCATTGCCAGTTACACGTTATTGATCAGTACCGCCCTGCCCGAGGACGTGCAGGTGGCTGCCCACAACGAGAGTCGCGTGATGGTTAAACAAGCAGGTCAATGGAAAGTCGTGCATGTGCACAAATCGCCGTCCTGGCCTGCCCCTCACACCCAGCCGCAATGACCATTCGCTTTCCCGGTCGCCTCGCACTTCAGCAGCGCGTCCTTCCATCCTATCGCGCACCGTTCTTTGACCTGCTCGCGCAGTCATGCGCTGCCGGTCTGAGTCTGTATGCGGGTTTGCCTAGGCCGAGTGAGAGCATTGCTTCATCGGATAAATTACAGATCGCGCACTACATAGCAGGGGACAACCTTCATTTGCTCGCCGGCCCATTCTATCTTTGTGTTCAAAGAGGCTTGATCCCCTGGCTTGCGGGTTGGGATCCTGATGCGTTGATCGTCGAAGCCAACCCTCGCTATCTTGCCACGTCATCCGCCGTGAAGTGGATGCATTCGCGCAGCCGTAAGGTCATCGGCTGGGGGTTGGGCGCGCCGCCTCTTTCCGGTGCCCTGTCTGGCTTCCGCCAAATGCGGCGCATCCAATTTCTGGGTCAGTTTGACGCGCTGATCGCTTACAGTCAGCGCGGCGCAGACGAATATGCCGCGCTTGGTTTTCCGCCTCAAAAGATTTTTGTTGCACCCAATGCAGTATCTCCCCGGCCTATAACCAATCCGCCCCCTCGCCCCGGGATATTCAACAATCAACCTGTGATCCTTTTTATCGGTCGCCTCCAGGCCCGTAAGCGCCTTGATTTTCTCCTGCGCGCCTCTTCCGAAATGCCTGAGCCAAAGCCGCGCCTTCTTATTATTGGCGACGGACCGGAGCGCCCTGCTCTTGAATCGCTTGCGAAGCAAGTCTATCCCTCCGCTGAGTTCATCGGTGCCAAACATGGACCTGAGCTTGATCTTTATTTTGCTCAAGCTGATCTCTTCGTCCTGCCCGGCACTGGTGGCTTGGCCGTTCAGCAAGCTATGTCGCACGGATTGCCTGTCCTGGTCGCCAAAGGTGATGGCACCCAGGACGACCTGGTGCGTGACGACAACGGCTGGCAGATCCCCCCGGATGATTACCCAGCCCTGGTCGAGGCCCTCCGTTTGGCTCTATCCGATGTGAAACGTTTGCGGGAGATGGGAAAAGAATCCTACCGGATCGTTAAAGAAGAGATCAATTTGGAAAAAATGGTGGAAGTATTTGTGACGGCATTAAATAGCCTGGAATAAAGAAGCGGTTATTTTTTATTCCGGGGAATAGTATACTTTGCATACCATAGTGTGAACTTAAATTAATTTGCCTACTCACAGAGAAGTAATCGTAAACAGATCTAAGCTGTGATGTTGAGATCGCCAACCAGGTATATAGATAGCAGGCCCGTTGGAACAAAATGGAAAAAGAAACCTCCCGAGAAATATATGTTGCACTTCTCGATGAAGGCACCGGTGTATGGCGACCAGTTGAAGCTGTGGCGATAGGTAATCAGGATTATCGAATCATTACAGCGAACTCAAACCCAGATGATGAACACTGGGAATTTGCAACGGGTGAGATTGTTCATTGTCAGGAAAAGATGATGAGCGGTGGTTCAATTGTTCTTGTGGCAATTGGGAGAGCATGAAGAACTTTATGGTGGTTGATGGCGCTCGAAACAGTACGTTCGATGTCTTCGAAATCGACGATGCAATGTTCGCAGTAATTTTTCCTGATGATTCGGATGTTGCCTTCTTAGACGAAGTCGCCGACAGGATAAAAACGCTTGGGTTGGGTGAGGTCGCTTTTTTCAATCAGATTTATTCAAATAGACTGGATAAGAAAAATATCAATGGCTTGCATGGGATATTGCACTCAACAGGCAGTTACTGTCGGAAAGAATACTATCCCTTGAGAAGAGAGACTGACATCGCCCGATGACAGAATTCCGCATTTATTGATGATGGACACAATTAAATCATAAGTATTCACTGCCAATAATTAAATCCATGTTATAAGGAATCAGACGTATTAATCCTAGCGAACTTCAAACCCTATTTTCTCCCCCAAATCAGCGAGCTAAAATAAAACTGCCAATCTTAATTTAAATCGCGGACTTTGGGGGAGATGTCCCGGCAAGGGACAGAGGGGGCCGCAAGGAATCCTACCGGATCGTTAAGGAAGAGATCAATTTGGAAAAAACGGTTGAAGTATTTGTGACGGCGTTAAACAGCCTCGCTTAAAGGCGGAGAAAGAAGACGGGCGCAAGTGCGGATAGCGCGGCCCCAACTTGCAGCGTCAATACCAGGAGTGCCTGCCTTGGGGTCTGCGGTAGCCACCTAATCGCGAAGAACGCCATGATCGGTATCTGTGCAGCCATGAGGATCTGCCAGATATGCGCCGCGGCCCCCTCATCGGCTTGGCGGGCCACCCCGAATAACGCGATGTGAATCATCACTGTGGCAAGCGCGGTCAGGGACATCGCCATGGGAAGAAAGGCGCTTGGCTTTTTCATTAGAAGTTTCATCTTTAACTCCTTGCCGATAATAGAGACGGCATTTCGGATGGATGGCATCCAAACTTTTGGTGGATTGAGCCTGCCTCTATTTTCGGTGTTTTCCCCCCGTTTATCAACTGTGGTAGACCACAGGTTCTCTATCAGGGTGTTGCTCTGGATATTTCCCAGCTTCAAAACCAATTCTATTCTGGAACCTACATGAAATTTGTTGTAGATGTTTTTCAGATGAAATTCAACCGTGCGGACGGATATGGCAAGCGACGAAGCGATTTGCTTATTGCTTTTACCTTGCAGGACAAGTTCGGCCACTTCAATTTCACGTTTGCTCAGCTGAACATCTGGGATCATCGACATTACCTTTAAATGCCTATTATATAGTTACAGAAGAGAAAAAAGGCGATGTGTTTGTGAAAGCAAAAAAATAGCCCGGGCGAAAGCCGGGCTTCTGTACTAATATAATTTAGTTTTATACCAGAATAAATTTGTCGGGCTTGGTTCCGCAAGTTGGGCAGGCTTCGGTCGGTTTGCCAAACTCGATCCTCCCGCAGACCGGGCAGAGATAGAATTCGGTTTCGGTGAGATCATTGCCCTGCTGTACCGCCTCCAAAGCCATCTTGTACAGTCTGGCGTGGACTTCTTCGACCTCGGTGGCGTAGCCAAACATCCGCTTGGCTTTATGTCCGTCGGCCTCCGCCTGGGCGACCATGGGTGGATACATTTTGGTGTATTCGTAGGTCTCGCCCTGGATGGCGGCCTGCAGGTTTTCGATGCTTGAGCAGATTTGCTCCATGGCTTTCAAATGTCCCTCGGCATGGATGCGTTCCGCTTCTGCCGTTGTGCGGAAGAGGCGCGCTAGGTTGGGGTAGCCATCCTGTTCGGCTTTCTTGGCAAAAGCGCGATATTTTTGGTTTGCCTGACTCTCCCCTGCAAAAGCTTCCTTCAGATTATCCATTGTGGTTGGCATGTTATTCTCCTATTTGAATGGAATTGTCTACCTGAATGACCCAATTTGTTAGTAATATTCGTCACGACTATATAATATTAAAAGAACATTTTCTGCCCCCGTGATTTTGAGGGGCGCAAAGAATCCTATGGTATCGTAAAAGAAGAGATCATTTTGGAAAAAATGGTCGAAGTATTTGTGAGAGTGTTAAATAGGTTGAACTAAAGCGCCCTTAGTCTTTTCTCCCCCAAATATGACGTTCAAAATATTTTTATTAACCATATAATTGTTGAGTATTTGGGGGAGATGTCCCAGATGGGACAGAGGGGGCCCTTGGCATCAATGTGCCGAGAAGTCGAAATTCTTTCATATTTGAAATCCTTAGATAGGGGATTTATCGGCGATTATAGAGGAATGTTTGCTATAATTTAAAAATTATTGAATATCATTGACAAATGTAATTATGGATTGACCGCCCAACCTGCGGTTGGGCGCGAGAAGCCGAGGAATTACTGCTATGCGTTGCGGGGAGGAATAAATAACCTATATGAAAAATAATTCTTTGACGCCCTCAGAGAAGAAGTGGTTGAAATGGCTGCTTGTTGCGTTCTGCCTTGAGATCGTCGGTCTCGGGGCTGCTTTTATCTTGTACCGGGCGTGGCCTCAGCTGCAGCCACAACCGACGGAAGTCTATGAGACCGACGAGGGAGTCAGTTATTGGTCAGGAAATGTCCGGGCCTGGATCGATGAGAACCGAAACGGCATAATAGACAGCAACGAGCAACCTCTCCGAGGGGTTACAGTCTACTTGGATCTTGGCGGCGGCTTTAATCAGGCATCCACAACAATGACCGATCCGCAAGGTAAGGCCAGACTGGAATATCCCTGGTTAGACATCGACGGTACCGATCAGGCAGTTTATGCAACGACCCCGGCCGGATATGAGCTGACAACACCGGCCAGGGTCGGACTGGACCATTCCAACCCGGACCAGGTGTTTGAATTCGGCTTTACCTATCTGTCGGGAGTCCCGACGGTAACCCCCTTCCCACCCAAACCGATATGCAAATCATATAAATTAGGACAGGCCAATGTATACGATCTCACCGATCTATCCGTTGCGCCTAATGGAACGATCTGGGTCGCGTCTTATGGCAACGGCGTCTATGCACTTAC
>CAZPCR010000146.1:0-7183 GCA_964585035.1 uncultured Anaerolineaceae bacterium | reverse complement strand
TTCATGCGCGGCGTGGAACTTTTTCTGCGAGCCATATTTTTCTTCCTGCCAGCAAACATGATCGAAAATGTGGTCCGCCCCAAGAGATGGAAGAAGAAGCTACAGAAGATATTGGGGAAGATAGAATAAAAGAATCGAAAATTGATATTCGATATTCGGGAATTGGGAATCGCTTTGATTATCGATATCAGAATCTGGAACATTAAATCTTGAACATGGAATTTTAAACGATGCGCAAAGGCCAAAACCCAGCTAAATTCGTTAACAGTGTTCCGCGACCGGAAAGGATCACCGCGGCGCTGCTCAACTACATTCCGTTCCTGAGCGGATTCTATTCGGAGACACTAGATGTTCTCAAAGTATGCCTCGAGTCCATGCGTAGGGAGGCGGGGCTGCCATTCGATCTCATGGTGTTCGACAACGGCTCGTGCGCCGAGGTGCGCGACTTCCTTATCGGAGAAAAAGACGCAGGCCGGATCCAATATTTGATTCTCTCCGAGAAAAATATGGGGAAGGGCGGGGCTTGGAATGTCATTTTCGCGGGTGCGCCCGGCGAGATCATTGCCTATACCGACAGCGACGTGTTGTTTTCGCCCACCTGGTTGTCGCGTTCGATGGAGGTGCTTGAAACCTTCCCGAATACGGGCATGGTGACCGCGCGCCCGTTCCGAACGCCCCCCGAGTTCATTAGCAAAACGATCGCATGGGCGAAGAAAACCCGCGGTGCAAAACTGGAGGAAGGGTCTCTCATTCCGTGGAAGACTTTCCTCGAGTTCAATTTGTCACTCGGACAAACCGAAGAAGAAAATCGCAAGGTGTATGCTGAGACGAGGGACTGGAAAATAACCTACAAAGGCGTGAGCGTCATGGCGGGCGCTTCGCACTGGCAGTTCACTGCCTATAAGTCAACGCTTCAACAATTCCTGCCGTTTGACATGGACAAGCCCATGGGACAGGTGCGCCAGATGGACAAGCGCATGAACGACGCAGGACTATTGCGGCTGATGGTCGCCGATCCGCTGGCGATGAATATGAGCAATACACTCGGCTACCTGCGCGGGGATTTGGGAAAACCAAACCTAAAACGCAAACCGAGCCTGGCAAAACGTCTATTAGAATTCAGCCCGATCAAAAAGATGCTGCTAGGGGTATATAACAAGATCTTCAATTGGTATTATTCGTAGATACAATATGTTTTCGATACCCAAAGGGCGTTATTCAACCACCAATCCCAAATAAGGACTCATGACCAAACGCATTTTTATCTCGGCCGACCACGGCATGGCCATCATCTATTTCCTGCAAAGTGACGTTGTGACGACATTGCTGGCGGCGGGAATTGAAGTCGTGTTGCTGACCGACGATGAGACCAAAGACCAGATCGCAAAACGATTTGGCCGCCCCGGACTCGTCTTCGAGGGCTTGCGACTTAAACAAGTCAACGGATACGCAGAGGGATACAAGCCTCGTTTGCAGTGGCTGCTCGCGTATCTGCGGCGCGTTGGCGGCTCATGGCGTATCAATACCGAAGCGATGGACAGCCATATCTGGGAGGTATGGGTCGAGAACTCATGGAAGTTCCGAATCGGGATCTGGATCCCCGCTGCGCTGGTGATCCTGCTCCTGCGGACATTTTCATTTGCGCGGAAATTCCTGGTTCGAATACAGAACCGGTTCATCCCCGAACCGAAGTTATATACCGACTTGTTCGATAAATATAAACCCGAGCTGGTCGTCGCTTCGACGGCCGGGTGGCGGCTTGACCGTTATTTGCTGCGAGAAGCGCACGGACGCGGTATCCCGACCATGGTCGCCATTGTCGGTTGGGACAACCCTTCCAGCTATGCCATCCCAGGTGCGCCGATGGATTGGGCCACATGCTGGTCGGCATTGCAAAAAGAAGAGCTGGTGCTTGGCTCCGATTGGCGGCCTGAACGCGTTAATATAGGCGGCATCCCATCGTATGATGGATACTTCCGCGAGGAATGGCTGCTGCCGAAGGACGAGTATTTCAAACTGCACGGACTCAACCCGAACCGCAAATTGATTTCGTATGCCTGTTCGTTCGTGCATTTCGCACCCAATTATCCAAATGTCGAGGCCCTTGCGAAGCTAGTCTCCTCGGAGTCGCTGGCCCAGCCTTCGCAACTGCTGATCCGTTTGCATCCGAGCCATTTTCAGGACAAGCCAAAAATGTTTGCGGAGGAGCGGGACCGCATCCATAACCTGGAGAAGAAGTATCCGCAGGTACACGTTGTACGCCCGGTGGCGCTAGGAGGCTCGCTGGGTTATTACAGCGGCGAAGACATGGACGAAAAATCGTCCATGATGGCGCATTCGGACGTGCTGGTGACAGTCTACTCCACCATGGTGGTCGAGACGGCGGTCCACGATACGCCCATTGTCGCGGCTGTGCTTGATACGCCGGGCGGCTGGAATAAACCGAAGAAATATTCGCTCTCGCTAAAAAAAATAGGGAACTGGCCCACCCATCAGCGGTTTCGCGCAGCCAGGGCAGGTCGCATCGCAAACGACGAAAAGGAATTGTGCGAGGCCTTGAATGCGTATTTAAGGGATCCTACGCTCGATTCTGCGGAACGCAAGGCGTTTGTTAAACAGGAAATCACGTATACTGACGCAACAAGCGGAAGAAGGACTGCCGAATTTATCCTGAAAATTTTGAACTCGTAAAAAAGACACGTTCATTTACGCATTTGGAAGTAAAATTTTGTTCAATGCAAAGCTTGTGGTAGAAATAATAACCTGCCATGGAGAAAAAATGAAAAGAAAAAGTTTGTACGTTATTTCCATACTCCTCATCACGGTACTGACCGCGTGCGGGGCCGCGGCCCAGCCAACATTGAGCGTCACGGATATACAAAACACGGCCTTCCCACTTGTAATGACCCAATACGCCCAGACGAAAGCCGCGATGCCCACGGCCACCCCCATTCCCGCGACTCCAACAACAGAGCTGGCAACGCTTGCACCGGTAGCCACCTTTCCTCTGCAAACTCAAGTTGTTGCGCCGGTTTCCAACCCCAATGCGACGGCTACCCCCGATTGTTATACACCCAACCCTGCCAAGCTATTGGGAGCTACTGTACAACTAAATTTGGTGAACAGAGCAGGTGGTCCGGTAAACCTTTCCATGGGAATGTACAAACCCAACGACCAGGGCGAATGCTATACTTTTGCTTTTAGCTTAAGGGATAAGGAAACGGTGACAATAAAATTCCTGACGGGTTGTTATTGGATAAGCGGATATCAAAATGGCTCAAAACCGTCAACGCCACGCACTAACTATATATGTTTTACCACTGACGATGAGATGCGAGGGCTTACGATCGGGAGAGATTCGATCGGCTATAATTGATATCAAACAATATTTGGAACTTTAAATATTTGTAGAGCGAAGTCCCGGCAAGGCCTGCTGATGGCGACCACTTAATATTATGATCGGAAAACGCAATATGTTCCTCTTCTATTTCTCCATCACGCTGGCTATTGCCTCGAGCGCGCTCTATCACTTCAGCCAGAAGGCGACACCCACGGACGTCAACCCGGCAGTGACCATCATGGTCACCTATATCGTAGCATTCTGTCTGACGCTGATCCTATTCTTTTTCATCCCGAGCAAAATTGGCCTCCTGGCCGAAGTCCGCCAACTCAACTGGGCAAGTTACCTGCTGGCTTTTTCGATCGTAGGGCTAGAGGTCGGCTTCCTGCTTGTCTACCGCTCAGGTTGGAACCTGGGCATCGCGGCGGTGCTGGTCAATGTAGCAGCGTCGCTGCTCCTGGTCCCGATCGCCTTGTTTGTTTTCAAACAAAGACTTTCACTGGTCAATATCATCGGCATCCTGGTATGTCTGGGCGGGCTGGTTATGTTGAACTGGAAGAGATAATATTCTTCTTCATAGAATCAATCGTGCCGTGGATGAAGAAACAGTAACCATGTTCCGTCCCGCCGGACCGAGAGAACTCCAACTCGTCGCCGCCAGCGGATATAAAAGATGGCCGCCTCGCCTTCCTGGGCAACCGATCTTTTACCCCGTCACTAACGAAGAATACGCCAAAGAGATTGCCATGAGATGGAATGTCAAGGACAGCCGAATTGGATATGTCACAAAATTCCATGTTAGAAAAAGTTTTATTGATAAGTATGAAGTACACAAGGTAGGCGGGGCGCATCATACGGAATGGTGGATTCCCGATCATGATCTAGAAGCATTAAACGACAATATCATTGGCGTGATTGAGATCATTGGAGAATATAAGTAATGAAATTGTCGGAGCGCATTAAAAAATCTGCCCGAATCCTGCTCAAGGGCGATCCGCAATACCGCAGGCGCGGCGAGATCCCGGCCATTACCGCAGAGGAAGTGATAGAGATCAAACAGTTCTTCCCGCGCGATAAGTTCTTTATCTTCGGTCATGCCCGCTCAGGGACGACACTGCTGGTGCGGCTGGCGCGCCTGCATCCTGAAGTCCACTGCAATTACCAGGCACACTTCTTCACGCGAAAGCCCCTGCTCAAGTCACTAGTGGATACACCCGAAGCGGAAGAATGGCTGAAACGCAGGTCCAACCGGTGGAACCAGGGAGGAGACCTGTCCCCACTTGTGCTGCGCGCCGCCGGAGATTTCATCATGGAGCGGGAAGCGGCACGCGAAGAAAAGATGATCGTGGGGGATAAAAGCCCATCGTCCACGATTCACGGCCAGGCCGTGCGCGACCTGTATGCCGTCTATCCCGATGCGAAGCTGATCTACCTAGTGCGCGATGGGCGGGACGTGATGATCTCGGAACGCTTCCGTAATTTCATCGAAGACTCCAGGTTTTTGACACCTGAAGACCGGCGCATCGTGGCAGAGTTGAGGAGGGATCCGACCCCGTTCTCAAATGGTTCGCGCTCGATCTTAACAGAACCTTTTATACGCCGCGTAGCGAAGGGCTGGGTTTCGAACCTTTCTGAAATCGAAGGCGAAGGGGAAAGGTTATTCCAAAAAAAATATGTTGCCCTGCGTTATGAGGACCTCTTATCGGACCCATTTGGAGAGATGACCCGGCTATGGAATTTTCTGGGCGTCAAGAAAGTTAATAAAACCCTCAAAAAAGAAATCCAAGCCGAGATGGCTTCCAATCCCGATGAAGAATGGCAGGAAAAACGTAACGGAGATATCGCCTCCTTTTTGCCGAAGGGTCATGCGGGTAACTGGCAACGCATGTTCACCACACGCGATAAAGAGGTGTTCAAAGAAGTGGCAGGCGAGACGTTGGTGAAATGGGAGTATGAGAAGGATTTGAATTGGTAAGGAATTAAACACAAAGGGCACGAAGTACACATAGGGGAAGTCCAATTTTAAAAATTTATACTTTTTTGTTTTAAGAAGGGATGTTTATGAAATTCCTCATTGCCGGACTAGGATCCATTGGGAGAAGACATTTCCGTAACCTGATTTCATTGGGAGAAAAAGATATCATTCTGCTCCGTACTCACAAAGCCACCCTGCCCGATGACGAACTGGCGGGTTTTCCGGTTGAGATAGATCTGGATGAAGCTCTGAAAAAACACAAGCCCGAGGCGGTTATCGTTGCCAACCCAACGGCGCTGCACCTGGATATCGCCATCCCTGCCGCCCAAGCCGGTTGTTCGATCTTATTGGAAAAACCTATTTCTCACAACCTCGAACGCGTGGATGAACTTGAGACGGCCCTGAATAATGGCGGCGGACGATTACTCGTTGGATTCCAATTCCGCTTTCATCCAGGAATAGTACGCACGAAACAATTAATTACAGACGGTGAAATAGGACGTGTAATCTCAGCCCACGTCCATTTTGGTGAGTATCTACCCGCCTGGCATCCATGGGAAGACTACCGCAAGGGTTACGCGGCGCGTGCCGACCTGGGCGGAGGTGTGGTGCGTACGCAAAGTCATGCACTCGATTATCTACCCTGGCTGGTGGGAAAAGTCGAATCTGTGTGGGGGTTCACGGCCCACCTTAGCGACCTGGAAGTAGATGTGGATGACACTGCCAAGATCGGTTTACGTTTCGAGAATAAGGCCCTGGGAAGTCTGCATCTTGACTACAATCAACAACCCCCCTCCCATCATTTTGAGATCATCGGCACACGGGGTTCCCTGCAATGGGATTTGTCCGACGGCGCAGTCCGTATCTATCGTGCCCCCTCTTCAACCAGCAAGAAAACGGAGGATGAAGGAAAATGGCAAAACTACCCGCTCCCTGCGGGTTGGGAACGGAATGTTATGTTCATGGACGAAATGCGTCACTTTGTTGCCGTGGTGCGCGGTGAGTCGCAGCCGGTTTGTCCGCTGGAAGACGGTGTACGTGTGATGAAATTGATCAATGCAATAGAGGAATCACAAAATACAGGACGCCTGGTCAGTCGTGAATAATCACCTTATCCCATAAAATTTTGGGTGAATTCTTGCGCAGATAGACCTTCACACCCGGAGCGAGGCTTGCCGAAACGTAATCCACCAAATAAGGCGCGGCTTCCTGACTGGTACCCTCCCAAATGGATACGATCACATCGGGTTTTAGCTCGCCGAAGGTGTGGGCGTAATCCCACTTCATATGACCGGGACGCATGGTAGGCACGTCCTCGATGCTCATGGGGGTGCGGACTTTCTCATGCGCAATCACTGTGTCGGCTTTACCTAGAATGTCGATGGCGTAGTCGTCAGGCAGAAGATAGGGAATGGTACCTGCGCCGACCACAGCTATAGATGCACCAGGTTTCGTTGTCTTTTGAAGAGCCAGGGCAATTTGCAGATTGTTTTCATTCCCTGCTACATAATCCGGTTTACGGAACAGATCCCAGCGGTCGATGGACTTCCAATCTCCGATGAGGAGATTGAAGTTTAACATGGCGGTGATGAATAGAACGATCCAGGCAATCCGTGAGATGGATACCGCCGTGCTGGTGGACTTAAAAACGGCGATGGCTTTCTGACGCAACAGGTCCAGGGAAAGTGCAAATGCCGCGAAGAACAGGGGCATGGCGATGGAGATATAACGATTCGCGCCGCCATGGTCTTCCCAGGCGTCACCACCGACGTATACGCTGTACGCCAACTGCCCGATAATCACCAGGGTGAGGAGTGTCACCTTCCAATCGCGGCGGAAGAAAAAGATGGTAAGTGGCAACAGGAAGA
>CAZPCR010000145.1:0-7248 GCA_964585035.1 uncultured Anaerolineaceae bacterium | reverse complement strand
CTTCTTCAAAACACACTTTCCCACTCCGTTTGATTCTGTCCATTGACAGGCGTAATCATTCCTCAGACAAACCTGCTCAGTAGCGATCTTACTGCAAACGTCAACTGGCTGGCTACACTTGGCAATGTTCAAAGATACGATTATACAACCAGGGCCACTTAAACGTACCTGGCTGGGAACACAGGTCTTTTGCGCAGGATCATAGGTAAAACCGAGCGAGCAACCCGAATACGTGCCACCAGTATTCGCCTGACAGCATTGAAAATTGGCATCATAGGCGTACCCTGCTGCGCAGCCCTGGTAAGATTGCGAAGCAAGGGATGGATCTTTAATGCCATAGGGAATAAGGGCAGAACCGGAGGCAGAAACACATGCCCTATATTGGCTATCAAAATATGTATACGCCGGACATTGACCATTCAGATCCTGGCCAATCGCGCAAACCTTTTGGCCCCCTCGGTCGATAAGATTATAGCCTTGTGGGCAGCCGGCTGTACTCGGTTGGCTGGATATCGGCGAATATGTACAATTACCCGTGGATGTGTCAAGTGTATATCCTGGACTACAAACTGGTATTGCACCGGTTTCGGTTGGCGAGGTATTGCAAGATGGATTACAAACGGTAACTTCACCGCTCGTATTACTAGGGCCATTACACGTCAGAATGCGTTTGCCATTTACTACACTATCTGTACAACCATACCCTTTTGAGGAGACCTGGAAGGTCGAACCTTGTGGGATTTGTACAGTTGTAAATCCAATGTTGCCTTTACAATAATTGCCTTGCACTGTTGAATCTGGCACCAGACATGTTGCATTGGTTGATGTTGATCCCACAGGGGTGAAAGAGCTTGATTGACAATACGGAGCGATTGCCTTTGGTTGGTTGACAACACAACGGAACCCGAGATCATAATTGGTATGTCCCGACCCACCATAATGACGCAAAGCTGAGAGTGTTTGGGAGGCATCACTTTCGAAGCTTGAACCGCGGATTACATGTGTATCGCCAGTACCAGGACCTGTGGGGTTCTGAGACGGCATATTGTCGTAATAATTAGGATCATAAAAATCATTAACCCATTGAAAAACGTTGCCAGCCATGTCCAATAAACCGTATTGGCTACGACCAGCCGGGTAATCATTGACACCATTAGTGTGACCGAGACAACCTTTATAGTTAAGCAGATCGCAGCCGGCGTTTTCGTTACCCCACGGATAGACTTTTCCATCCGAGCCACGGGCCGCTTTTTCCCATTGGGCTTCAGTTGGAAGCTGGCCTTGTACCCATTTACAATAATTCGCCGCCATATCCCAGGTAACACCAACAACAGGAGAATCGCCATAGACGGGATTGGTGTAGACGGGTGTGCCGATTTCCTGTGCAGGAGCCGCACAGTTCCCTGTCCCCACACACTGCCCATACATCTTGTTAGTGACATCGGTTTTGTAAATCCAATAGCCATCGAGAGAGACAGTCTTTTGAGGTGCATCTCCTGAACCTAAACCCATAATAAAATCTCCGGCCGGGATGTATACAAGCTGGCTGTTATCCAGCCACGCCATTGTAGTTCCCGCCTGCGGACCTGATAACGAAACCGGCACGAGGGTTGGAGGGAAGGTCGTCGCTGGCTCCGATGTCGGGCTTGCTTCGATCGTTGGCGGAAGCGCGGTTGGGGTTGGTACAGAGGCAGGCGCGCAGGCACCCAACACCAAAGCCCCTGCCAGAAATGTCAAGAGTACGCGATTCATTCGTTTTCTCCTATGCGCCTGAAATTATACCCTGCCCACAGACAAGTACTCTTAATGCGTGGGACATTTAATGCCCACGCTCAGGCAACCGCATGTATTCGGGCAAAAAACAAGATTTCTCTGACTACATGTAAAGACGGAATTCTTGCAGGAACCTGGACAATCAGGCGGATTTATGCTTTCTTCCTGGGTGGGCACGTTCAGCGTATTTTCTGACGGCAAGCAAACGTAATGATTGGGACTATCCTTTGTAAAGGTTGTTCCAATCGGACAAACAGGATTATCAGTAATCTTTCCTGATAGACTCAAGCAACAGTGGTGAACTGGATCATAGAATTCACCGGCCATGCATTCGAGTCCGGCTGTGCGGTTGCCATCCCATTCGCAGAGACCGGTTGCCTTGTTTAATGTGTAATGAACTCCACAAGCGGCATTTGTAATACCCGTATAACTGCAACTCGAACTTAATACAGCCGTGGAACCTGCTGTACACTTATATTGGATTGGATAAGATCCAGGTGTACCCGAAACGAGACTGCATCCCAGGATGCCACCAAAAGATGCGTTCGGGTCTTGTGGATGATCGTCGTTGAAGGTGACTAATGCTCCACCACCATATCTGCAGGCTGTCGCTTGAACATCTATTGAGATATTCGGGCAGTCTGCATTAAGTGCAGCCTTATCCACATTGGCAATCACAGAAGCCAACTGGCAAGCGGGGGCGAAGTGTGCAGTGTCTTTTATCACGCACCGAAAACCCAAATCGCGGCGATGGTCGCCCGGAGAGGCAAAGAAGCGTGCGTATGACACAGCCTGGATGGCATTACTCGCATAACTTGAAGAACGGATTACGCGCGCCTGGCCGGAATCCGGTCCTGGAGGATCACCCGGTGGACTATTTTTATAATATAGCGGGTCATACCAATCCGCCGTCCATTCAAATACATTCCCCTCCATATCGAGCGCACCATAGGCACTTTTTCCATTCGGATATTTCAAGACTTCGGTTGTATCTTTAACGCAGTTATTGAAATTCAATAGATCACACGCAGGTTGATCGTTACCCCATGGATATAAGTTGCTATTTGGACCGCGCGCAGTCTTTTCCCATTGCGCTTCGGTTGGCAGGCTGCCATTGACATAATTACAATAAGACATCGCCTGATCATATGTCACTCCGACCACTGGCTCATTCTGGCTGGTAAATTCAGAATAATTTGAATTATCGGTAATGTCAGGTGACGTACATTGACCTCGCGCCACGCATAAAGCATATTGCCCATTTGTTACTTTTGTAGCATAAATCCAGAAATCACTCAATGTAACGGTATGTTCAGGATTATCGGCCTTGCCATGACCCATCAAGAATGAGCTACTGGGAACGGCCACCAAGGAAGTACCGTCCACGTAGGTTAAAGATGAGCCAACTTGCATTGATGAAGATATGTCCACTGGCGCGATAGTCGGAGTAGGCGGCACCGGAGTAAGGGTTGGGAGGATTGGAGGGGTTGGTGGAGCACAAGAATCCAGTAAAAGCGCGACCGCCAGCAGGACCAAGATCAATATTTTCATATGTGTTCTGTTGAACTAGAATTATATCCCCTAACAAAAAGCCCCTACTAAACAGGGGCTAATGGATACATTCAGGATCAACCAGCATTGCATTTACAAGAACATGTATCTTTATTAAATGAACCGCCATATTTGCAAGTTGGTGCGCCACAGGAGCCAGCGGAAAGTTTACATGACCCATTCCCTCCATTTGGCTGGCATGAGTTGAGCGCTATCCCTTCGGATTTACAATACGGCGATTGAACTTGTACAGATACGCATTCTTGTCCATCGTAAAAAGTGCCTGATGGGCAAAAAGGAAATACCTGACCGAGCCCTCTTGTTAAGCCCGAACTGTTTGTTGACCCATTGGTCTGAAGTGTGCAACATTGTGCTTGTCCCCCTCCAGGTGTATTGGACGATAACCCAGACCCAATACGCAAGCCGGAACTCAGATCAAAACCAGTCAAGCATTTGCCGGTTCCACTCTGGCCGACGCAAGAATGAGAGGTTGCATCGTAATTGTATCCATTTGGGCATTGGGGTTGACTGGTTACGGTCACAGTGCATTGGGAGCAAATATTTAACTTGCCATCGCCTGTGCAGGTATATTTATTGCTGCTGTTCGGGTCCTGTGTACAGGGTGGTTGCGGGACCGTAATTATCGAGTCGCTTGGCCCATTGATTGTTACACCCGTAACTGATTTCAAATTATTACAAGAAGGGTTCTGACTGATTGAAAGATTGGGGCATGTTACAGTAATATTTTCGCCATTTGACCCGCCCCCAATGCCATTCGTGCCAAAGACCGCCGGGTATTGACAGAAAGGAGCAAAATAAGTGAGATCCTCGACCACACAACGGAAACCCAAATTATTTCGATGGTCTTCCGGCCTCGTTTTGAAACGGTCGAAAACTTGTGTTTGATTTTGCCCGCTGTTAAAAGCGCTTGAACGCACCGAGCGCTCAACACCTGTGTCTGGGCCTTTGGGATTATCGTTTGGCGCGCCGGCATAATAATCTGCTTTATACCAATCTGCCACCCATTCGAACGCATTTCCTTCCAGATCGAAGGCTGTATAGTAACTTTGCCCCTTGGGGTAGGTGGTAACCGGTGTGGTATTCCCAACACACTTTTGGAAATTTAACAAGTCACAACTTGGAGCTCCGTTGCCCCAAGGATAAATATTCGCATCTGGGCCGCGCGCCGTCTTCTCCCATTCAGCTTCGGTTGGCAACCGGGCGTTGACGAAACTGCAATAAGACTCAGCTTGACTGTAATTCACCCCGAACATTGGGTCATTAGCGTGCAGTGGATCACCGAAGGTTGGATTATCTTTTTGCAAAACCAGCGGCGTACATTGACCTTGACGCATACAAAAGGCATATTGGCCGTTGGTCACTTTGGTTCGATAGATCCAGAAATCGGCCAGGTTTACTTTATGTTCCGGGTTATCCACGCCACCGTGTCCCATGGTAAAGATACCTGCCGGAACGGCTACTAAAAGGCTGCCATCCACATATAAAAAGGTGGATCCGACTTTCATCTCTGGCCCGGTCAAATTGATGGGTAGGAGGGTCTCGGTAGGAATCGCTATCTTCGTCGCTTCACTTGGAGCAGCATCAGACGATGAGGGCGATATTTGAGGCGCGCATGCCGATATGATTATCAAAACGCTGCATATACAAATCATTAAACGCAGGGCCCTCACACGTCCTCCTTTTCTAAAAGTCAGTATTAATTACAAAATTTATCTGTATTATACAAGTACTTTTACCCTTTTTAATTCCCTCTTATTGGGGAATTATTATTTCGTATTTACTGATGATACTAAAAGCGATACCTCTGAGCATTGCACTTTATTCCACGCCTTGGTGCACAGAATCTTCACGCCAGGAAAAACGCCCGCCATCTTCACCTTTCAGCGTGAGATGAAAAATACAGAAAGGCTTAGAGAGTAGTCAGATAATTTCAATCTAAGGATGGTCAATAGGTTTTTGTATTCTTAGATACATTTTTTCAATAGTAAATGAAAACAGACTGGTTAGTGCGATGACTTGTACGACAAGCGTCGATGGATACATAAACCGAAAATCAGAGGCCGTAAGAGCTATCAAATACGAAAAGTAATATGAAGCGGGTATGGATAAAACAATAGCAAAGAACAGGTGCTTACTTCTTTGATTAGAACGGATCGCACCTATAATGCTAACAACGATTCCGAACGCATTTATAACCAACCATGGGAGATGCACGAAAGAAAACCAGTGTAGAACGGGATTTTGTGATACCCAGCTTAATTCTGCAAAGATCCTCTCCCGTAAATTTGAAAATCGAGAACCCGGGACCAGACCAGCTTCTCTAAGAAGGTTTGGGTCTTGAACTTGGTAAAAGTATCGATATGTCACTGGGCGAAGATAATCAATAAAATTGAGGTACTTTACATTCAACCATGTGAGGGTGTGTTCTTGCACTATGTATAAATAATCAGCTTCCAACGCAGAATTATTTCGAAGAAAATAAAACGGCTTGTAAACGATGCCTTTTGCCTGGTCATAAGTACAATCAAGCGCTCCTGCGCCTACATGAAAATTACAGGGATAATAATCGGTTAAAACATCGCAACCTGATAAAAGAGCCTTCTCGCAAATTGAAGGGTCATACTCCAACACACTAGCCAGGTCAAGTGCAAGAACCGTATGATCCTGATAAGACCTTTCGACTTTCACTACATCGTATTGAAATACCATAAATAGCCCAAAGACGATAATAGGGCAAAATACCAGAAGAACTTTAAAACCCGCGCCAATATTCCTCTGATGCAAAATACGCTCGAACGCAAGAGCCATGACCGGATAAAGCACTAATGAGTTTAGACGTATCAAAAGTGCCAAGCTGATAACAACGATTAAAGCAACAATCCTTAAATTGTATGCTCCAGAATGTGGATAGATACCAAAATACAGATCTACAAGAAACGCTAACGCCAATAGCATTATTATAGCTAACCAGGTATCCATCCAAAAAGTGGGCAGGTAAATAATTGTAATAAAAAGGGGAGACGACAAAACAAATAGTACCAATAATGCTATTAAATCGCGACCCTTCTCACCAATTTTAAAACAGGCGGTAAGCGATAAAGCCAAGTATCGTATTGCGAGAAACCCTGCCAAGCACTGAAAAAGGATGAGGGTACTTAAATTGCCACCTGCTTTCAAGACTAGGGAAAAAGTAAATGGCAATAAAAGGGCTTTTTCATCAGTATAGGCAAACTTTGAAGCAGCCTCCAAATACATATAAACCGAATCCAATGATAATATGCCCGGATAAAATATCAACCAAACGAATATCGAACCTATAATGCTGTAAAGCAACGATAGAGGATTCTTTATTCGGATCATTCGCTGTTTAATTATGAAAGTCCCCGCTGTACGGCGGGGACTCAAAAATACTAATGACAACCACACACAGGCCCGTATGGGCAATTATTACCAAATTGCGTACACCTGGGATCTGGTGTGCACGAATAGGTTTGACCATTAGGGCAACTACCCGATTGGCAAGTAGGATCTGTAGCAGGATTGCAGCCCGGGTTCTGATTACAACCAGCCGGCAGGAGTACCTGCGCTGAGGCACTGGGTGGGTTCGGTGCTGCATTATTCGGGAGGCAAATATAATGTCCCGGCGAATCTTCCGTCAGCGTTGAGCCAACCGAGCACAGGGGATATTTACCGGCATTCCCCGAACCTGCTGAACAGCATTGATTTACAGGATCATAAGTAAAACCGGCCAAGCATTTAGTGCCGATGCTTCCCGTACCGTCCCATTCACAAACTCCTGTCCCATTATTGAGTTTATATTGAGGACCGCATTGTGCGTTCCCGCCAAAAGTAAATGAACATAAAGATTGGATCGTAGCAGTCGTCGTTGACGTGCATTTGTAA
>CAZPCR010000144.1:0-7257 GCA_964585035.1 uncultured Anaerolineaceae bacterium | reverse complement strand
CGACGCCGCCCTTGAGGGCTTCTTCGGCGCCCAGAACCTTTTTCTTCATACGACCCTGCGCGGCTTCGAGAGCGGCGGGAAGCTGTGACTGCGGCAACTGAGGGATAACCGTCGTTTCATCCGGAAAATTTTTCATCAGTCCCGGGACAGCCGTTAATAAAATCAGCGTCTCTGCCTGGAGAGCCGAAGCAATACTGGCGGCGGCGCGGTCGGCGTCGATATTCAGGGCTTCGCCACGCTGGCTGACGGCAATCGGCGCAATCACGGGCAGAACACCGAAATCGAGCAGAGTTTTGAGCAATTCGACATTGACCGCTTCGACTTTGCCGGTGTAATCATCGCGAATGATCCGGCGTTTTCCATTCTCGATACTTTGAATGGAATCCTTGCGAGCGGCCTGCATCAACCTACCGTCGAGGCCACTCAAGCCAAAGGCATTGACACCCAGCATTTGCAACTGTTCCACCAACATGGTGTTCACCTTTCCATTAACCGCCATGGCAAAGATCTCCAGCGTCTTGCGGTCGGTGTAGCGCGAGGTGTATCCGGAGGGCGAGGTGATGAAGCGGGGCGGCGAACCCAATGCTTCACCCAGGGAACTGGCCTCCGCCGAACCACCATGCACGAACACCAACCGATTTCCCTGCTTGAGCAGGTCCGCGGCGTCGGAACAGACGGCTGAAAAATCAACACCTTCGGTGCCGCCGAGTTTCACTACAGTAATTGTGTTTTGAGTTGACATGATTTTTCCTGGTTAAACCGGGGATACCCTACGGGCACGATGTAAAACGGAGATGAACAGAGATTTTGTATCTACTATAAATGACCACACCCCGGCCATCCCCTAAAGGGGAGGGAGAGAATACCGAAATTTTGGATATGGGTGGGAGAACACCACCCATATCCAAAATTTCGGGGATATTACATAAGGTGTAAATAGACATATACATTAGATAGGATGCATACCGGAAAACTCGAGGGCGGTGGTCTCATCCAGGCCGAGCATCAAGTTCATACACTGCACGGCGGTGCCGGCTGCGCCTTTCATCAGATTATCGATGGCGCATAAGGCAACCACATGGCCGTTCGACTCATCCAACTCGAAACCCAGGTCAGCATAGTTGCTGCCCCATAATACTTTCGGCTCAGGGACGCGATAAACGCCG
Source organism: uncultured Anaerolineaceae bacterium (assembly GCA_964585035.1). Classification (GTDB taxonomy): domain Bacteria; phylum Chloroflexota; class Anaerolineae; order Anaerolineales; family Villigracilaceae; genus Fen-1038. Next base: position 6,091 of record CAZPCR010000144.1, on the reverse strand, counting down.
CGTTGTTCTTTTACAACGCGGATAAACGGATTCTCATCCGCAGCTGCACGATAGGCTTTCCATAGGTCCTTGTTCGTTACACCTGAATTCACCCTGGCATGTGCACTCGCCAGGACGCCACGAACCAGGTCCACGGCGGTCATGGTCAACGAAACATTCTTCAGGCCCAATTCCTGAATGACTTCCGCCGTATGGCGGTGCCCGAAAGCGGAAAAAGTGCGGATCACGTTGGCGCGCTCTGCATGGTGCGAACCGGCGTTTCCTTCCGCGCCTGATTCCGAGGAACCGACCTTTACTTCGATGATGATACGCGCAGATGTATCGATCAGGCCGGCTTTAACCAACGGCAGCAAAGCCAAGTTGCTGGCGGTGGCGTTACAGCCGACTCCGCTCACATAACTTGCACCTGCCAGGTCAGCGCGGTGCAGTTCCGGCAGGCCATAAACGAATTTATCCAACCACTCCGGCGCGGCATGCGGCGCACCGTACCACTTCTCGTAATCGGCCTGGCTGCGCAGCCGAAAATCGGCAGAAAGGTCGACGATCTTGCCGGCCAGTGAGGTATAGCTGGCGATCTGTTTTTGCGCCGTCCCGTGCGGCAGGGCGAGGAATAACACATCCACCGGATCGACTTGCCCGGGGTCGCTGAACTTGAGCTTGGTGCGCTTACGCAGATTCGGATGCACCTGATAGACGTATTCGCCCAAGTGCGATTTGGAAGTGGCCTGCTTGACCTCGACTTCAGGATGGCTTAGGAGCAGGCGCAAGAGCTCACCGCCGCCGTAACCCGATCCGCCTACAATGGAAACACTTACCATGATGACTCCCTAAAAAGATGAATTTTTTTGTTGGTATTGGTAGTGACACCGATACCATTCAAAGGGTGCACTTTGTTTATGCCACGTCCCAGGCTTTCAGCCTGGGACTAGAAAATCCGAAAAAAGAACACAGGCGGGGTAGAACACCCCGCCTGTGTTCTTTTTTCGGTGAAACCTTCAATGGGACAGATATAAGTGTGGAATAACACCTTACCATTCTTCTTTTTTCGGTGAAACCATTCATAATACCGAAAGTGGATACAATTTTTCTACCTGCATAATTGCGTGATCTCGTTGACCATCTCAAACCTGCTGATGGACTGTGCGAAGAAAATAGGTGTGGAAGAACACTCAGCCTTCGTTTTATTTTCGGTGAAACTATAAACGGGACCGAGGTTAGATACGATATATCTACACGCATTAGTTGGCGGTCTGTGCGACGTGGAGGACGTAGCTGACGATCTCATTGGCTATGTCCACGCCACTGACAGGCTGGGCGGTATGGAACTCCATGGTGTGATTGATCTCATTCACGACCAGTCCCTTCTCAGGATGTTCGACCAGGTCCACTGCAAGGACTCCACCACCGACAGCCGCGGCAGCCTTGAGGCACAGGGCTTCGATCTCCGGTGTGACCGGGCAGACCTCCCCCTCCGCACCGCGGGCCGTGTTGGTTATCCAATGTTCCGACTTGCGATAGATGGCGGTCAGCACGCGATCACCGACCATGATGGCCCGGATATCACGACCCGGTTTTTGGATGTATTCCTGGATGTAAAAAACGGAGTGCTGAACGGAGCCCAGCATGGCTTTGTGTTCCAGGACGGCTTCCGCGGCATCGCGATCATTGATCTTGGCCAACAGCCTGCCCCACGACCCGACCACCGGCTTAAGCACGCACGGATAGCCAATCACTTCGATGGCATCCAGGGCGGATTCGGGTGTGAATGCAACAATGTTATGAGGTTGAGGCACACCGGCCCTGGCCAGCATGGCCGAGGTGGTCAACTTATCGCCGCATATTTCGGCCACCGCCGCCGTATTCACGGTGGGGACACCGAAGGCATTCAAGACCCGCAGGGCATTCAACCCGCTGGTAAAACTTATGCTGCGTTCCAACACGGCATCGTATGCACGCCACGGCTGCGGGTTTTCCAGATCGAACGAGATCGTCCGATCATCGAGGCGCTCGTAATCGATGCCACGCTTTTCCAGCGCGGCAAAGATCCATTTTTCCTCCATGCGCACGCGGGAATAGAGCACGCCAATATGCAGGCGATTACGCATACGGTTACTCGCCCCAGTCCTCTTGCTCCATGGGAGCCGCCTGGACGGCAGCGGGTTGGATCGAAACCACTTCCAGATCCACTCCGCAATCGGGGCAGACAATGATCTCGCCCACTTCGGTATTCTCCGCTAGGTTGATATCAGCCGCACATTCAATACAAGATACGTTGTTCATTTTTTTCTCCTTTTTGATTTATGCCTGGATTAATTTTTTTGCCATTTGGATCTGTTTTTTTACAGACTTCGGAGCCGTACCCCCGATAACATTTCTCCGTTCCACCGATTTCATAGGATCGAGCACTGCGAATACATCTGCCTGGAAGGCGGGAGAGATTGCCTGGTAACGTCCGATGGGCAGCACATCAAGACCCAGGCCTGCATCCATGGCGGTACGGACGACTTTCCCCACCAATTTATGAGCATCACGAAATGGAACACCCTTGTCCACAAGGTAATCTGCCAGGTCGGTCGCCATCATGAAGGAATCGATCGACGACAGCATGTGTTCAGGATGAACGGTGAGGGTTTGCAATGCGCCCGACAGCACAGGAAGGATGGCTCTCAAAATATCATAGGCCGTAAAGACAAGAGCTTTATCTTCCTGCAAGTCCTTGTCATACGTAGAGGGCAACCCTTTTAACATGGATAACATGCCCACCAACTGGCCGATCAGCACACCGGACTTGCCGCGTGTCAACTCGAACACATCGGGATTCTTCTTCTGAGGCATCAGGCTGGAGCCGGTTGAAAAGGAGTCGGAAAGCTCGAAGAAGCCAAACTCTGCGGTGGAATAAAGGACAACCTGCTCGGCAAGCTTGCTTAGATGAACACCCATCAGAGCAGCACAGAACAAAAACTCTGCGGCAAAGTCGCGGTCAGAGACGGCATCCATGCTGTTCTGAGAAGGCATGTTGAAATGGAGCGCCTGCGCCAAGGCTGCGCGATCAATAGCGAGCGGTGTACCGGCCAGAGCACCCGAACCCAATGGCAGAACTGAAATGCGCTTCGTCAAATCGTCGAGGCGATCGCGATCCCGTCCGAGCGGCCACAAATGCGAAAGCCACCAGTGCGCCAACAGGATGGGTTGAGCGCGTTGGAGATGTGTATAGCCGGGCATCAAGGTGGCGTTGGCGGCCTCGGCGCGAGCGATGAGAACCGACTGCAGATCCGCCAGTTCAGCCTGGATGGCGGGAAGGGATTGAAGCATCCAAAGCCGGAAGTCCGTGGCGACCTGGTCGTTGCGACTGCGGCCGGTATGTAACTTGCCTGCCACGGGGCCGATCAACTCCGTCAGACGACGCTCGACCGCGGTATGGATGTCCTCGTCCTCGGGAGCAAAAGAGAACTTCCCGCCGGAAAACTCACCTGAAATGATACGGAGACCGCGGGCAATCTGAGCGTGTTCGTCGGCGGGAAGCAAACCTGCCAGCATCAAAGCCTGGGCCCAGGCGAGGCTACCCTCGACGTCCTGCGCGGCCAACCGCCGGTCCACAAGCAGCGAGGAGTTCAACTGCCGGGCAGAAGAGTCCATTCTTTGGTCGAAGCGGCCGCCCCACATTTTCATCATCCCATCTCTTTCAGTCACGTTTGAACCGTGAATAATCAGGCTTGGGCATGTCCATGCCTGAGACAGGCAGCCCGTTAAGCGCGCGGACCTTCATGGATAACCCGAATAAACGAATGAAGCCTTCGGCGTGACTCTGGTCGTAGACATCCTCCTGACCAAAGGTGGCAAAATCTTCGCGGTATAAACTGAAGGGCGACTTGCGTCCGGCGGCGATGATATTGCCTTTATAGAGCTTGAGCCGAACGGTGCCGGTAACAGGACCCTGGGTCGAATCCACGAAGGCATCGATGGCTTCGCGCAGTGGCGTAAACCATAAGCCGTTATAGGCAAGCTCGGCATATTTGACGGCAACCATTTCCTTGAAATGCATGGTCTCGCGGTCGAGGATCATCGATTCCAGTTCGCGATGGGCATTGAACAGGATCGTGCCGCCGGGGGTCTCGTAGACACCGTGCGATTTCATACCCACCAGGCGGTTCTCCACCAGGTCGACGCGGCCGATCCCATGCGTCCCACCAATAGCATTGAGCCTTTCGACGATCTTCGCTGCCGATAACTTTTCGTCGTTGACCGCCACAGGCGTACCACTTTCGAATTCGATGGTGACATACTCCGGTTCATCGGGGGCGTTCTCCGGCGAGGTGCTGATCTGATACATGGCTTCTTCGGGCTCGTTCCAGGGATCTTCCAATAAGCCACCCTCATGCGAAAGATGCCACAGATTCGAATCACGGCTGTAAATGGACTTAATGGTGGCAACCACCGGTATGTTATGTTTGGCGGCAAAGGCGATGGCGTCTTCGCGCGAGCGGATATCCCATTCGCGCCAGGGAGCCACGATCTTCAAGCGCGGGTCGAGCGCCATGACCGTCAACTCGAAACGCACCTGATCATTGCCCTTGCCGGTAGCGCCATGCGCTATGGCATCGGCACCCACCTCATGTGCCACGTCCACCAGATGTTTGGCGATCAACGGACGCGCGACAGATGTACCGAGCAAATATTTGTGTTCGTACACGCCTCCGGCTTTCAGCATGCGGAACAAGTACTCCGAGGCAAACTCCTCCTTAAGATCATGGATCACGCACTGGCTGGCCCCACTCCTCAACGCTTTCTGCTCCAGTCCGCGCAGGTCTTCGTCACCCTGCCCGACGTCGGCGCAAAAACAAACGACCTCACAGCCATAATTTTCCTTAAGCCAGGGTACGATGACAGACGTATCCAACCCTCCGGAATACGCCAACACGACCTTTTTCACCTGCGGTTTTGGTTTGGTTTTCATGACTACTCCTTGAAAAGAAAAATAAAACAGCCCTCCGAGAAGGAGGGCTGTTTGGGTTCACCGTTCGATGCGCTTTTGCGTTACCGCTTATTCCATCATCCGAACCAAAAGAGATCCAACCTTCTCAGGGAGAAGTGGATGCGGACGACGTGAACGCGGGCTGACAAAAAGCCTTGACATATTGGGCGAAATTCTACCACGCGCCGCAAATATGTCAATACCATTCGGACAAATTATTATAGGTCTCTCAAAGCGTTAAAGACGATTCACGGTAAAGCAACTGTGATGAATGTCAAAGAAAAGAATTTAACCACGAAGGGCACTAAGGAACATAAAGACATCTCACCGCGGAGTTCGCGAAGGAAAACAGAAAAAACATCCAAAGCCGGCATCACGATCCGAAATCCAAATCGGGCAGTTCAGATTTACATAATTACAGCCTCTTCGCATCAAGCCAACCCTTTGGCCTGGGCCAAAACATAATCGACCATCTTCTCGGGGATATTGACTCCGGTGGTGGTGATGCTGTTGCGGAACTCCATGGTGTGGTTGATCTCATTGATAGTGAAGCCATTGTCCGTTTCGAACAAGTCGAGCGCCAACATTCCGCCTCCCACGGCGTGTGCCGCGCGGCGGCATAGATCGGCGATCTCATCCGTGATCGGGCAGTTGGTAGCAACACCGCCGCGGGCCGTGTTAGTGATCCAGTTATCCGAGGAGCGATAGATGGCGCAAATAGGCTCTTCACCAATCACAAAGGCGCGGATGTCACGCCCGGGTTTATCGATATATTCCTGGATGTAAAAGACCTGGTGGTTGACACCCAATGCGGCTTTATGTTCAATGAAGGCCTCGGCGGACGAGCGGTCGTCCACTTTTGACAGCAGACGCCCCCAGGAGCCGACCACCGGTTTGAGCACGCAGGGGTAACCCAGGCTTTCCACGGCTGCCATCGCAGAACCCTCATCGAAGGCCATCAGCACGCGCGGCGTCGGGACATTATTATTCACCAGGATCTGGCTGGTGATGTATTTGTCACCGCAGCGTTCGGCAATCAAAGAAGGGTTGATCACCGGAACACCCTGGGCCTCGAAAATCCTCGAGATGTAGAGACCGCGCGAATAAGAGATAGACCGC
>CAZPCR010000143.1:0-7339 GCA_964585035.1 uncultured Anaerolineaceae bacterium | reverse complement strand
TGTGGGTTCAACCCCCACTCGCCCCACTTTTTCAGACCAATAATTGTGCGAAAACATGAAACCGTCCGTTTATTGACCTTAATATATTTCATTTAAATCTGCCCAATATTAAAACTTATTGTTAATTTTGGCTCCTTGTCAATGTCAGTTGAAATTTATATTAGATATTACTTCAAGATGACAAATTGGGTGATACAAGCGCCCTGGAAAGGTCAAAATTGTTTTTCGACCGTCAAAAACTCGAGGAATTGGAAGATAAAGCCCTTGCTCCTTACGGCGTACGCAGCAAGGACACAAAAGGACGCGCCTTTTTAGACAATGAGCCTGATTATCGCACCGCGTTCCAGCGCGATCGTGATCGGATCATCCACACTACTGCCTTTCGCCGCCTCGAATATAAGACACAGGTTTTTATCAACTACGAAGGCGATTACTTTCGCACTCGACTGACGCATACCCTTGAGGTTACCCAGATTGGACGTACGATCGCCCGAGCCCTTGGGGCAAATGAAGATCTCGTTGAAGCAATTTGTCTGGCTCACGACCTCGGTCACTCCCCTTTTGGGCATTCCGGTGAAGTATCTCTTGCCCGCTTAATGAAAGACTATGGCGGCTTTGACCACAACAGACAATCTTTACGCATCGTGACCGAACTCGAGCAACGGTATCCCGAATTTCCTGGTTTAAACCTGACATGGGAAGTACGCGAAGGCATGGTAAAGCACGAATCAGAATATGATATATCCGATGCGCGTAATTACGATCCATCCTTGCGTGGAAATCTCGAAACGCAAATCGCTAACGTTGCCGATGAACTAGCATACACGACCCACGACTTGGACGATGGTTTACGGTCCGGAATGCTCTTTCCTCAAATGCTGGAAGGAATTGCACTCTGGGAAATCCTGAAAGAAACGTACCACTGGCATGGTCCCGAACTTGAAGACCTGGAACGCCACCGTATGATACGGGAACTGGTCGGTCTTGCAGTAACGGATATGATTGAGTCAACTGATAAGCGGATCAAAGAAAGCGCGGTTCAATCTCCGTTGGATATTCAAAAACTTAATACAAACGTTATCGGTTACAGCGAAGATATGCAACGACGCAACCGCGAAGTCAAAGACTTTCTCTACAAGAAAATGTACAGTCATTATCGAGTAGTCAGAATGGCGGTAAAAGCAGAGCGTGTGATCACTGATCTTTTCAATGCCTACAAAACCGAGCCGGCTATCCTTCCAGATACAATGCAGAAATTCGTCGATAAACGCGGGTTGGAGCGTACAATATGCGACTACATCGCCGGAATGACTGATCGTTTTGCTATAGAGGAGCATGAAAAATTATTCAATCCGCTCGAAAAACCATAAGGGATATTTTATAATCACCAGCCTACCGGTATACGAAGTTAATCCCAGACTCAGTAGAAGTACAATAAACAATAATTTCTATTTCTCTTTTTCAAGATATGGTAATCTATAAAGGAAAAAAATGCCCGAACCTACTTACCTCACTCCTGAAGGCGAAGCCAAGCTCAACGCTGAATTAGTGGAGCTTAAAGGCCCAAGACGCGAGGAAATTGCCAAGCGCCTCCACTCTGCAATTCAGATGGGTGACCTTTCCGAAAATGCCGACTACCATAAAGCCAAGGAAGATCAGGGATTCCTCGAAGGCCGAATTCAGGAGATCGAACATTTATTACGGAATGTTGTAAGAATTGAAAAAAACGTGGATAGGGAATTTGTCGGCGTTGGGAACCACGTTACGATACAGGAAGAAGGCAGCCCTCCTGAAACCTACCATGTAGTGGGAGCAAAAGAAGCTGATCCACGCAATGGAAAGATATCAAACGAATCCCCCATCGGTAAGGCGCTTATGGATCATAGGATTGAAGAAGTCGTAGAAGCGGATACTCCAGGTGGGAAGATCCGTCTTAAGATCATTAAGATTGAGTAGATAGAAAAAAATCAGGCTGGGTGATGACACCCAGCCTGAGCTATTTCTAGGCATGATCTGACTTTCGCCAGATCGCAAGTTCTAAAGTAACACGTTCAAAATAACTTTTATCCGGCAAGGCCCCATCCCCATACTGCAAATCCACAACTGTTGCCAGAAGCTGTAAGGTCTCAGTCTCCAGCACGACCTGTTTCTGTGGTTCCACCTGGATCAATTCACCCTTCGCTTCAAGTCGGCTGCGTATCCCGGCGTCAGAAAAAGCATGAGTACTCATTAATACTTTTGTGGCGGTTTTTATGTCGTTTTTATCGAAGAGCCATATTTCCAGAGCAGTAACCTTTTTTGGGTCACCCACACCAATAGTTTCGGAAACGCCTACTCCGTATTCACCTAGGAAATCGCCACTGGGAGTATCGATGCTGAAAGATTCATCGTATAAGTCATCGCCCAGGACGTAAGTTGTCATGTTTTGAGTAATCGGCGGAGCCACACCCAGGGTTTCAAAATTCGTTTTATTTTTAGTAGCCTCACGGTTTATCTCAGTGGCCTGCATACCAGGAGTGACCTCGTCGCTGGTTGGGTTTTTCAAAATCCGCCGCAGGAAAAGTATTCCCACCGCCCCGCCAACCAGAAGAAGTACGAGGATAGCTCCAATAAGGATTATTATTCCTGGTAGACCGCCAGAGGTGGCCGTGGCTGAAGATGGATTCGTCGGGTTGGTGCCTTTTACAGCCTGAATCATCTGACCGTAGGCGGTAATTACTGCCGGATCTATCCCCTCGGGATTCTTTTGGATCTCCACAAACATAGGTGCTGCAGCCGGGCCAAGGTTATCCCAACGGTTTACAGCCAGGTTGGGATCCCGGTTAACTCGGAAGGAATCAATCGCCATGCGCAGGTAGTCCTGCTGCAGGTCCGAGCGCATGACCGCCGGTGTCGTATCAACGACTGTGACCGTTTTCCAGCCTAATGGTACGCCTACCGCAAGACCGACGATCAGAGCCAGCACAGCTAACACCAGCGGCTTTTTTAATAAATCAAGCAAAGAGGTCATGGAGGCTCCCTTGAATGTACTTTCCCAAAATCTCCCTCAATTATACAGGCCTTTGTTCAATTTGTAATCATTCACGGGCGGTTTCCGAAACAACCTCATCCAGTAAAAAAGTCTCCTGACAATTAGTACATTGGGCTTCACGTTTATTCGCTATTACCAACAACCCGCCGCATTTTGGACACGGCTGGGCTAGCGGCTTTTTCCATGAAGTAAAATCGCAAGAGGGATAATTGGCACAGCCGAAGAACGTGCGCCCCTTTCGGGTCTTCCTTTCTACAATTTCACCCCCGTCCTTCGGGCACTTCACACCAATTTTTTCCAGCCAGGGCTCTGTATAACGGCAGGCAGGAAAATTCGAACAGGAAATGAATTTTCCATATCTTCCATAACGGATGACTAGCTCACCACCATCTTCAGGACATTTCCGTCCAATCGGTTCCGGCTCGGATTTGGTAGTTGGCATCTCGGCTTGTGCTTTTAGTACCTGTTCCTTAAAAGGCTCATAAAACTCACTAATCGCTTCCGTCCACAACATATCCCCAGACGCAACTTTATCGAGATCGTCTTCCATATGAGCCGTAAAGTTGACGTCCACTATTTCTGGGAAATACTCCAGCATTAAATCATTTACGAGAATGCCTGTTTCGGTCGGTATAAGTCGCTTTTCAACGCGCTCGACGTAACCGCGTTGTTGGATGGTCGAGATGATCGGCGCGTACGTGGAAGGACGGCCAATACCATTTTCTTCGAGAATCTGTACAAGGGAAGCTTCTGAGAAACGCGGCGGGGGTTGGGTGAAGTGTTGTTCTGGAATTAATCGCACTAATGTCTGCTTTTGTCCTTCCGCAACGCTTGCCGGAATCTTCACATTTTCTTCCTCATCGGTTTTCATATCTTCATTTTTGGCTTCTTCATAAAGTACCAGAAACCCTGGGAATTTCACTGCAGATCCTGATGCTCGTAGAATGTATTCGTGTTCGCTTGTTTTGCCTGTTACCTCAACCTGTAATGTGTCATAAACCGCTACTTCCATTTGTGAAGCAACAAATCGCTGCCAGATCAGGTTGTATAGTTTAAACATCGGTGGCTCAAGGAATGTCTTAACTTTCTCCGGTTCCAGCATCACGGATGTGGGTCTTATCGCTTCGTGTGCTTCCTGGGCTCCCATCGATTTGGCTTTATATTCCGGAGGTTCGGGGGGTAGAAAATCCGCTCCATACTTTCCAGTAACAAAATCTCTTGCTTCCTTCTGCGATATCACCGAAACATTCGTGGAATCAGTACGCATATAAGTGATCAAGCCGGTTGTGCCCCCGTTACCCACATCCTGACCTTCGTAAAGTCCTTGCGCGAGAGCCATCGTGCGTTTAGCTGTGAAGCCAAGCTTGCGGGATGCTTCCTGCTGTAATGTGGACGTCGTAAAGGGGGCGGAAGGCTTTCGTCGACGTTCGCCGCGTTTTACTTTCGAAACCTCAAACGCAGCAGTTTCCATGTCAGTTAGAACCGGCTTGGTCGCTTCTTCATTCTGAAGTTCAGGATCTTTGTCATCCATCTTTACCAATTTTGCTATAAAAGTGGACTTAAGTCCTTCTGGCTTAAACTCACCATGGATGGTCCAATATTCAACGGGAATAAAAGCATCGATTTCCCGTTCTCTTTCCACAATCAAGCGGAGTGCCACCGACTGGACTCGTCCTGCTGATAGACGGCTACGTACCTTCTCCCACAAAATCGGGCTGATACTATAACCTACGAGTCGGTCCAGCACCCGTCGCGCCTGCTGGGCATTCACTAAATCCATGTTGATCTGACGCGCATGAGAAAAGGCTTCTTTGACAGCCGGCTCGGTTATTTCGTGGAACGTGACCCGTTTGGCTACCAGTGGGTCTATCTCCGCGGCTTCCATAAGGTGCCAGGAAATCGATTCGCCTTCCCGATCCGGATCGGTCGCGAGGAAGACTTCTTCAGCCTTCTTAGCCAATTGCTTGAGTTCTTTTACAATTACTTTCTTCTCATTCGGGACTCGGTACTTCGGCTCAAAGTTATTCTCGACATCCACCGACAACTGTGACCGTAGCAAATCGCGCACGTGACCAATGGAAGCTTTGACGGTGTATCCTTTACCTAGAAATCGTCCGACCGTTTTTGCTTTGGCCGGAGACTCAACGATAACAAGTTTTCCATCTCGTTTCTCCACTTTCAGTGGTTTAGGCGGCGGAATTAATCCTTCATGGGCGGGCGTTTTCCCCATGCGATAAAGTTTGGTTCCACAAACCGGGCAATTACCTATTGTGACCGGGGAACTTTTCGCATTAAAAGTAGCAACCGGGTCTTTTATCTCCCGCTTGGTTTTGCATTTCATGCAGTAAGCTTCCATGTAATCTCCAAAACTTAACTTAAAGGTATTTCTCTTGCCTGTGCTTTTTCAAATGTTCGACTACGTCGCGCACTTTTTGCGCCTGGTCAGATTTACACACGAGCAAAACATCGTCGGCGTCTACTATCACCGTATCGTCCATCCCGATCGTCACTATCAGCCGCTGGTCGTTTTTACCATAAACCAGGGTATTATGTGTATCGATTGCCAGGTGCTGGATGGTTGTGGACACATTTCCGTTCATATCGGGAAATAACACATCGAACAAGGTGTCCCAGGAACCGACGTCATTCCAACCGAGGCCGCCGGCTGGCAAAACGACCACTCTCTCTGCGCGCTCCATCACGCCATAATCAATGGTCTCATTTTTTAATTCAAGCCAATTTGCCGTTAAAACTTCTTCCTGGTCCGCGTTTCCCCAGGCCGATGAGATTTTCTTCAACGCCGATCCTAACGGTGGCATCTGTTTCTGGATCTCTGCCAAAATGCCTTCCGCCTTCCAAATAAACATTCCACTATTCCAGGAATGATCTCTGGACCGTAAGAACCCTTGTGCCGTCTTTTCGTCCGGCTTCTCAGTGAATCGAAGTACCCGGTAAACCGGATAGTTAAAATCGCCTACCAGTGGTTCGCCCTGTTGGATGTATCCATATGCTGTCGATGGATACAAGGGTGTAATTCCCAGGGTGACTAAATAGTTCTTCCGGGCTACATCAAGCCCGGCGCGTAAAAGGTAATGGAACAACTCGCGGTTGCGGATAAAATGATCGGAAGGTAAAACCACCATGGCGGCGTCGGGATCGCGGCGGCGGAGAACTGTAGCAGCCAAACCAACAACCGACGCAGTTCCGCGTGGCGCAGGCTCGATTAAATAATTTTCCAATGGAATATTCGGCATCTGTGCCTGCATTTCACCGACTTGTTCAGTAACTGTTACGACCAGAATTCGTTGGGGTGGAAACAATTCAACCAACCTCGCAACCGTACCCTGAAATAGTGTCTCTTCACCGAGTAGGGGGAGAAGTTGTTTGGGGTGATCTTTCCTCGAAATTGGCCAAAGGCGAGTACCACCCCCACCGGCCATAATAACAGCATAATCGTGTTCGTTCATCTCAATTCCTTACGCAAAGTAGCCCGATTGTACCTCACGAACTGCTACATATTGCATTCCACCTACTTGGCGTACTAACCCCTTTAGTTCCATCATAACCAATGCAGCTGATACCTTCTCAACCGGCAAGCCGGTTTGCCTTCGAACATCATCCACATACAAAGGTTCACTTCCAAGTGCCTTCAATACCTGTGCTTCGACCTCATTAGCCGGTAAAATCTTTCTAGCCGCTTTTTGTTCGCCTACACGGGTCAAATTTAGGGCCTGCAACAGATCCTGCGGGGAAAGGAGAGGTAGGGCACCATTTTGTATCAATTTGTTCGTTCCTCTGCTTTGCGGCGCCAGGATATTGCCTGGCACTGCAAATACTTCCCGCCCTTGTTCTGCGGCGAATTCAGCGGTAATCAATGCACCGCTTGTATCGCCGGCTTCAATAACAATGACCGCCAATGATAATCCAGAAATTATCCGGTTGCGAGGAGGAAAGTTACTACTTTCAGGTGCAGTTCCGACCGGATAATCACTTATTAGAGCGCCCCGAGCCATGATCTGCTCAGCCAAGGCGCGATTCTCAGGTGGATAAATTCGATCCACACCACAACCCAACACTGCGGCAGTTCTCCCGCCGGATTTTAGAGTCGTCGAATGAGCGACCGCATCGACGCCACGCGCCAGACCGCTGATTACGGTTACGCCGTTTGAAGCAAGAAACGCAGCAAGTTCTTCGGTAACCTGTCGCCCGTAAGGAGTCACTTTGCGCGTTCCAACTATAGCCACGGCAAATTGGTCCTCGGGAAGAAACTCGCCTTTTATATATAAGATGGGTGGGGGATGTTCGATA
>CAZPCR010000142.1:0-7360 GCA_964585035.1 uncultured Anaerolineaceae bacterium | reverse complement strand
GCAACGTCAACATAATTAGGGTTGCCCACGAAAATCCATTGGTCCTGCTTATTGTTAATGGCAGCCCATTTTGTATCGCTGATCGCCCAAATAGGCGCCAGTTCACCTTTATTGAGCACACCCACCTTGCTGCCTAGCGGTGCCGACCTGATATTCAACCCGTCATTCGTCTTGATCTTTGCCCACCCGATGGGTTGTGTCGGAATGGGCAGCCCGCCCTTATTCCATTTATAACTTGAAAAGGCCTGCCAAAGCTCCGGGGTGGTGGCTGTGCCGTCTGCCGCCCACATGAAAACGCCCTGGATAAAAGGATCACTATCGGCTGCCGAGAGGAACTGGGTCACCTGGTCCGGGGTCGGCTCGACCCCCAGGTTGATAAACATGTCACCGGCTACGATCGGCATGGGGGGATGTTTGGTATTGGGGTAGTTGGCGTACCCCTGCTCGCTTTGCACTAATTTTCCAACCGGATCGACACCCCTCCAGTACACTTGCGGACAGACAAAATCAACGGAGTTAAAGAAAATGGCCCAGGGGAAGGACGGATGGTCATTGATGCTCCAGAAGGAGTTCAAACCCAGGGACATGCCGGCCACGGCGGGACGCAGCTCGTCCATGAATATTTTGGCGCCGGTGTAATTATTTTCAACCTCTTTTTCCACATCTATTAAATAAAAGTCGGGTTGATAAGTTTCGCAGGCCTTGGCGGCGGTCCGTGCTTCCCGTTTTGGGTCCTGAGTTAGGTATGAATATCCCCAACCCGCGACCAGGATATTGTTATTCCTTAATAACTGGATCAGTGGGGCCAGGCTGGGGATAACGTTGACCCCGTCGCTAAGCTTTAGCGCTACAGATTGAACACCCGCCATTTGGAGCCGGGAGAGGATCTTATTTGGGTCGCCGTCCTCTATATTTTTGGGCTGCCAAATATAGACACCTTTCCCTACGTTGAAGTTAGTCATGCCTGCTTCTCCTGTACCGTACCAGAATAGCACAAATCCATCGACTGTCAATTGTAATTAATGCGGTAAATTAATTGTATCTATTTATGCCCCTTGGCGAGAAAAGCGCTCGCCATCTTCGACATCTTCGCTACGCTCGACTTTCAGCCTGGACTAAAGAATTCCAAAAAAAACGATATGTGCAGGGCGTACGCCCTGCACATATCGTTTTTTTTGGATACTTCATGCCGGATGTTTTACTAAAGGCTAGGCTGGCTAAAAGGGCGGCCCGGGATCAGATTTTTGCCTTTTCTCCCCTGGCTACCTGCCGCTGTGGGGAGCTCTCCGCCAACTGCATCAACTCGATCGAGTTTCCATCAGGGTCGCGGATCCATGCCTGTTCGTTATGGTCGAGGCCCACTTTCGGTTCCTGTTCGATGGTCACTCCCTCTTTACGGAAGCGTGCGACGGTCGCCTGCAGGTCATCCACCACCAGGCATACATGCATAAAACTGCCCTGCCGGTGCGGGTCAGGCGCGGGGCCATTCGGGAATATTTCGATGAAGCGGTCTCCCGCAACGTGCAAATAGACTAACATCAGGGAACCGTCCTCATGATCCAGCCGGAATGCTTCGTGCAGACCGAGTGAAGCATAAAATGCAAGCGAGCGGTCGATATCGTGAACGGCAAATGCGAGGTGACTAAGATCAGTGATCATGGTGAATCTCCCTGGAAAATAGATGGTTAGATCATTAGATACTTGTTACAACCAATATAACACTTTTCTTTGCTCATAAATACGACCTTATTCTAATCAAAACTCAAGGCGTTTCTAATCTTCGATCCTTGCTTTAAGGGTACAATCCCGGCCAAGATTGGATATATATTATGAATATTATCTCAAAAACAAATAGTAATGAGAAAGTCCGCTGGCAGGACGTGGTCGCGCGCTATGCTCACCCTGACTTGCAGCGCAGCATATGGCAGGCGATCAATTCGCTTGTCCCGTTTTTTGCCTTGTGGGTCCTGATGGCCTTCAGTGTGAGGGTGTCCTACCTGCTTACCCTGCTCCTGGCCATACCTACCGCGGGATTCATGATGCGTACTTTCATCATCTTTCACGACTGCGGACATGGCTCGTTCTTTAAATCAAAGAAGGCCAACGATATGCTTGGGATATTCACGGGCCTTATCAGTTTTACCCCTTATTACCGCTGGCGGCATGAACATGCCATCCATCACGCCACGGCCGGTGACCTCGATCGGCGAGGCATCGGGGATGTTTACACGATGACGGTCAAGGAATATCTTGACGCTCCGTGGTGGAAAAAATTCGGTTACCGCCTGATGCGCAACCCGTTCAATATGTTTGTGCTCGCACCTTTTTTTGTCTTTGTTGTGGTCAACCGGATCCCGATCCCCAACCTGGGAAAACGCGAACTCGCCAGCGTGTGGTGGACGAACCTGGCCCTGACGGTGATCGTCGCTGCGTTGTGCTGGCTCATCGGGTGGCAGACATTCCTGTTGGTGGAAGTGCCGGTTTTGATGATGGCCACGGCTGCCGGAGTCTGGCTGTTCTACGTCCAGCATAATTTCGACCCGACCTACTGGGAACACCAGGACGAATGGCAATTTGCCAAGGCCGGCCTGGACGGCAGCTCCTTCTATAAGCTGCCGGCTATTCTGCAATGGTTCACGGGCAATATCGGCTTCCATCACATCCATCACTTAAGCCCGAAGATCCCCAATTACAAATTGCCGGAATGCCATAAAGAGAACTCCATCTTCCACGTCAAACCCATGACGCTGGGATTCAGCCTCAAGTCCCTGCGCCTGCGCTTATGGGATGAAGAGAACAAGATCATGGTGGGCTGGAACTCCCTGAAGCGATATCGCCGCTCGCAGACAGCACTGTAATATCAAAACTCCCGCAAACATGCGGGAGTTTTTTTTGTCTCATTTTTTTTGGGAAAATAATTTCGGAAAATGATATGTGCAGGGACATACACTCTGGCATATATCATTTTTCCAAGTACTTTATGCAGGGGCCGGTTAGTAGATACGCGATTTTTATTAGTGTAATGAATTACAATTGGGCGGCTATGACAATCACATCACTGCTCTTTGACTTCGACGGCTTGATCCTCGACACCGAAACGACCGAAATAGACCTGTGGAAATCCATCTACTCCGGATACGGCTTTGAATTCCCTCTCGACCTTTATATTAAGACGGTCGGCGGATGGGGTATCTCGAACTTCGACCCGGCCGACCAGCTCGTGCAGCTAGTCAACGATTCGCTGGACGTAAGCGCGCTCCGCCTCCGATATAAGGATGAAGTTGCCCAACGCTTTGTTGCACAACCGATCCGGGAGGGCGTCCAGACCTATCTGAGCGAAGCCCAACGCCTTGGCCTGCGGCTTGCAATCGCTTCCAGCTCAAAGCATTCCTGGGTGGAACCACACCTTACCCGCCTGGGACTGATCCATTATTTCGAAAAGATCATTTGCGGAGACGACGTGCCGCCGGGTCGCACCAAGCCCAACCCCGACATATATTTGAAGGCCCTGGATGAATTGGGTATCACCGCTTCTGAAGCGATCGTCTTCGAAGATTCACCGAACGGCGTAAGCGCCGCCCGCAGCGCAGGGATCTATGTGGTGGCCATCCCCAACCCAACCACTTCTTTAATGAAGATCGAGGGCGCCAATTTGACGATCAAATCCATGGCAAGCCTGCCTTTGCAGGATTTGTTAAAGCAAGCTGCCAGATAGGATTCCATCCTTGAGCCGGTTTGCTGGTTTATCACGCAAGACCTGCTTCGTTATACTGCTTGGGCTTTCCATCATTGCCTGCGGCTCTTCCGGCTTATCCTCGACGCAATCCGTGACGGAGCCGCCGGCCGCGATCTCTTCCGCTATCGCACCGGCCGCCAATGATACGCTCGTCCCTTCCGCTGTTTCTCTGACACCCGTTTTGACCACCGATAATTCAACGACAAAATCCGCTTTTAAGGTTGCGGTGATCGTGGATACATTATCCGAGCCGGTCACGCGCGAGCAGGCGCAAAGTATATTCGATGAAGCGAACAAGCTGATCCAGCCGTTCGTCCCGATCGGTCTCGAGATGGTTGACTTTGTCCAGGACGGCGGCGGTGGATCGACCCAGGATATGGCCGGTCGCTACCTGGCTTCGCATACCACGGCAGTCCCGAACGGGATCCTTATTTTTTCCTTCGGAGACGCTGGGCAGGCCAAGTTAAACAATGGATACGGTTACGCATTACCGGCCTCGGCGGGATACAGAAATGCTTTTGTTTCGCCCGTAGGCGGCGCGAACCAGATCTATGTTGCTGTGGTGCGCTTCGGGTCAAAATACATGGCCTGCGGTTATGGCGGCACCGATGCGGTTCAAAGCAAAACTTCGATTGGCGGCGAATGCAACAATAAACCCGGCACGGCTTGCGTTCAAAAAGACGGTTATTCGATGTGTGCGAATGCGGTCGGCAACTTGTACACGTCCACGCCCACCCATTTCGTTTCCAGTATGGTCATACACGAGTTCCTGCATTCCTTCTCCCCCGGCGGCGATAAGGATAATTACGCCACTCCCGAATGCAATGCCCGCATGGGGTATCCCGCCAGCTTCTTTGACTTGCAAGAGTCCGAATACTACAACGGGATATGTCCATTCGTGTACGATGATTTTGCTGCGTCATACCAACCTTGAACTAAGGCTCACTGACTCTTAATCAGCCGAATGCCTAGATTAATTTCTTTAACTAGGCGGTAACTGCCCTAGGACGACGAATGGCGTCTAAATGCAAAAAACTTTAGCAGCGGCGATTTAATTAATGCAGGAGAGATAACCTCCACGACCTCTGACCAAAGTGAACGGGAGTTATTGAAACAGGTAATTGCCGCTCAACACCGCTTGTACCTGACGCGCAGGGATTCTCATCAAGAAAATCGGAACATTTTCCAAATATTGTGCCATAATCATCAGAAGTCATAAAAATCCGTCCTGCCGATAACGCATATCTTTAAGCGGTTTATCCTTACAATCGAAATTGCGCAAGTACGAAGAGGCCGACTGATGAACAGAACAAGGATTCAATTGCTACTTTGGCATATTTTGAGTGCCCCTCTCCTTACGTGGGTATTGATGGGATTTTCAATGTCATACCTACTTTTCTTTGTAAATCCAATATTCTTTTCAGCCCAAGTTATGCAATTTTTCAGATATGTGCCAGCCATTAATCCTATTGGTACGGACCTTAAATATATGCTTAGCTATAGTGAATCGTGGTTTGTCGCCAAACAAACTCCCTATATCGCTAATAATCTATACCCTCCTCTTGCCACGATATTGTTTACGCCGTTACTTTTCATAGACTTTTCTTGGGCGTATAAAATACTCACCCTTGTCAATGTGGCTTGCTATGTGATGATAACATTAGTGTTCCCAATTCGGGCAGGCAAGGAAAGACAAGTCTCATCTTTACTAATTTTGGTTTTCATAACCGGATTATTTTCGTATGGTTTCCAGTTTGAACTTGAGCGGGGACAGTTCAATGTAATTGCAGTTTTTATCTGTTTTCTAGCGATTTGGATTTACCATTATCATAATAAGTATCGCTACTTAGGGTATATCCTATTCAGCATATCCGTACAATTAAAAGTTTATCCCATTATTTTCCTTGTTATGCTTATCAGTGACTGGCATGATTGGAGAAACAACATCAAAAGGTTATTGATTTTAGCTACAGTGAATTTCGTACTGTTTTTTGCTCTAGGTCCGCACATATTCGTTGATTTTATAATAGCGATAAAATCCCAAGCTGCAAATCCTTATATTTGGGTTGGTAATCACTCTATTAGCTCTTTTGTGGTATTTGGCTCTTATCCATCCCCTGAATTGACACAATTTGTCTTACTTGCACTTGTTGCCGTTTGCATATTCTCGATTATGCTTCAAGTATATCGACAAAACCAAAAAGATATAAACCCGTATTTGATATTTGCCTGTACCATTGGGGCTTTGCTTATACCTTCAGTAAGCAATGATTACAAATTGTCTATCCTTGCTGCTCCAGTTGCCATTCTTTTCTCAAATGATAGATTTTCCGAAAGGGCCAATAGCCCTTATATGCATCTAATTTATATCGTTGTGATGCTCATTTTTTCTGTTGCATATTCCTCAACTTTAATCTCCTATACTAATAAACCGATCCTAATTCAAAATAACTTCCTTGCATTAGTTACAATGCTATTGGCTATTACTTTTCTTTCTTTCGTGTTTAAACCGCCCATAGAAGGTGTGGTATCTGAACCGTTATAAACCACATATCAAATGGTTGGGCCTGACGTTACTCAGCTGCGCGGCTGAACCCTGCCATCGTGAATTTCACAGCATGGAAGATCAGAGTCGCCTTTCCATTTCGGTTGCAGATCGGGTGCAAGAGAAGACCTTACCCCTCTCCCTTCGGTCGCCTTTCCTAAAGGGAAGGCGAATTTGATTCCGTAAAACATTTGTCAATCCGCTTCACACTTCGGCATCACCACGGACGAGTTTTGTGCCGGGAAAAACGCTCGGTATCTGCGCGCCAAGAAGAACACTCAGTATCTACGCGCTGAGAATTGCGCTCAGCACCTTCGGCCTTCGCACACTGCGGCCGCATCTCATATCAGATATAAACCATATCAATTCTTTCTAATCATTGGCAGCCCATAAGCAGTTAGATCGCCAAATGGCGGTTAAACACATGGTTAGGCGGCTTCGCTCGGCATATAGTGGAAATCAGACGCGAGTGATATAACTGGATATAAATTCTTTAGAATTAAACAGAAAAGGAGCCTTTCTTGTGTCTACTATTACTGGTACGTCTTCCAATAACCGCAATTCACTCCTTCGTTCCATAGCACTTGGCGGAACTATCATCGGTTTATTCCATTTGATAATCCAGGATGGAATCGTTTTTAGTCTTCTTGAAAAGTACCCATTTATTCCTGTATTTCGGTAACCATCCCCTAAAATAGGACCAGTGATAAGTAGACAACTCATGGCAAAATAGAGCCAGGAGCGAT
Source organism: uncultured Anaerolineaceae bacterium (assembly GCA_964585035.1). Lineage (GTDB taxonomy): Bacteria > Chloroflexota > Anaerolineae > Anaerolineales > Villigracilaceae > Fen-1038. Next base: position 333 of record CAZPCR010000142.1, on the reverse strand, counting down.
CTACATGAAGAAGTCAAAGTACTCAGAAAGCCAGATTGTAAATATTCTCAAGGAAGCGGAAGCCGGTGTGGCGCTGGAAGAACTGAGTCGGCAACATGGGTTCAGCCGAGCCACTTTCTACAAGTGGAAGGCCAAATATAGTGGTATGTCCGTCAGTGATTTGAAACGGCTGAAAGAACTCGAAGAAGAAAACCGGCGGCTGAAGCAGATGTACGCCAACTTGAGCATCGATTATCAGGTGCTGAAGGATATTGTCGAAAAAAAGTTATAGAGCCTGAGCAGCGACACGAACTGGCCGAGCAAGCGATTGTCGAACAAGGAGTGAGCGAACGC
>CAZPCR010000141.1:0-7364 GCA_964585035.1 uncultured Anaerolineaceae bacterium | reverse complement strand
CGGTTATCGAAGAAGTGTTTGGTCATGGCATCATTGACCGCGATCACCGGGAATTTGAGCATATTATCCGCAGCCATGGCGCGCAAACGGATGACGCCCGTAGTGGTCTCTTCGGTGCCGCCGATAATATCCTTCAAAAGCTCACGGCGATCCTTGTGGATGGTCGAGACCAGGTCTGCACCATCGTCCATCGTCATTTGCGGCTTGTGGTCGAGCGCCGCACTGATGTGTTTGTAATATGTCACGTTGTCTTCACCTTTGATGGCGTACGTGGGTATTTCATACATGTTGACGAGGGCGGCAGCCACATCATCCTGTGTAGATAATGGATTGGAAGCCGTCAGTACCAGGTCCGCGCCGCCATCGTGCAAAGTGCGAGCCAGGTTGGCGGTTTCGGTAGTGACATGCAGACAAGCGGAGAGGCGTATACCCTTGAGCGGCTTTTCTTTCTCGAAGCGTTCACGGATCTGACGCAACACAGGCATCTCCCGCTCGGCCCAATCAATGCGACGGCGGCCGCCTTCTGCTTGATTTATATCTTTGATGTCATAATTATCGCTCATATTAACTCCTTCGTTTATCGTTATCCGAGATAAAAACTGATCGTTATTAATGCGATCCCCGATTGGCCAAATTTCCAATCTACAGCGTTCCTAAGATATCCAGCTTCCCTTTATCATCAAAGTGCTTTCTAAATCTTTCCATGAATTCCTGCTTTGTATAACTGTGACTTTGCGGACCGCGGCACTCAAGACAATAAACGGCAGCCAGTGATCCGATTTCCCCGCAAAGTGTCCAATCCCAACCATGAGAGTAACCAGTCAGGAAGCCGCCGCGGAAGGCATCACCAACCCCGGTGGGATCGACAATCTCACGTTCAGGCACGGTCGGGATGAAATATTCTTCACCGTCCATGTACAGGTTTGCACCGTCTTTCCCGCGTGTAATCACTAATACTTTGACGTGTTTGAGGATATGCGCCAGATCCCAACCCGTCTTTTTTGAGATCAAACCATATTCATAGTCGTTACAGAACAGGAAGTAGGCTCCTTCCATATCGCGCGCCAGCTCGTCCCCTTCCAAGCGCAACACCTGTTGACTTGGATCGTATAAATAATTAATACCAAGCTCACGGCATTCCGCGGGGAATTTCATCATCGCATCCGGTGCGCTGGGCGAGACCACAACGAGATCCGGTTTTGTCGAAAAATCCTTCAAGGTTTGGGATGCGGAATGCGTCATGGCGCCAGGATAAAAAGAAGCTATCTGAGCCGATGATCGGTCCGTGGTTGCGAAAAAAGAAGCAGTGAATTCTCCGGGGATGATTTTCATCAGGGAGGTATCCACGCCCTTTGATTCGAGCCACGCACGATAATCCGCAAAGTCCTCTCCCACCGTCGCCATAATGTGCGGCTTCTCGCCTAACAGAGCCATGGTGTAAGCAATATTAGGAGCGATCCCGCCGCGTTGTTTGGACATCGAATCGACCAAAAAGGAAAGGCTGATGGATTCGAGACGTTCGGGCAAGACATGTTCCTTAAAAAAACCAGGAAAGGTCATTAAATAGTCATAAGCGACAGAGCCGGTTAGAAGAATGTTCATGTTTCCTTATTTTCCAAACACTGCCCAATCAGTGATGGATCACCGGGGAGTATAACTAGAACAAAGTATATTTGCAGGAAAAGGCGCACTCTTGCGAGTGCGCCGTTGTGAGCGGAAACCAGTTTATCACGCTGCGCCAATATTGTCTAGAAAATCATCGAGTCAATAATATGGAGACAAACAAAGGTAATCCGCCGGGCATCAGGAGTGGTCATATAAGCTTTAGCGTTTTCTTCGCGTAACCCTAATAAAAGTCCGCTTGACACCCTCTTTTATTACCAGTATAAGAAATATAATGAAACGCTTCTCTCGCCTCCTTTTTGGACTGGGACTGGCTACAGTCCTACTGGGCTGTAATTTGCTTTCCTTTGGCTCGACTCAAACGCCATCGGCTACCAACACTCCAGGCTCAACGCCAACCCTGACGCCCTCGCCGGTTCCATCGCCGACAGCGACACCCGTCCCGGTCGCGCGAGTGGGGAGCGGCGATAAAGCCCTCTTCGACGGTGACGTGGATACCGCCATGGCGGAATATCGCGCAGCTTTAGGCGATACAACCGATCCAAACATCAAAACATCGGCATTGTGGGGGCTGGCGCGCGCCCAATACGAAGATGCGCGATACCAGGATGCGATCGCAACTTTAACCCAGCTGACCACCGATTATCCAAACTCACCCTATACGGCAGCTGCTAATTTTATAAAAGGCCAGAGCTTCATCGCCATGCAGCATTATGACGAAGCAGCCGGGGCTTATCAAGCTTACCTTACAGACCGGCCAGGTGTGTTGGATTCTTATGTCCAGCAGCTGCGCGGAGATGCGCTTTCAGGGGGTGGAAGCTATACGGATGCGCTGGCAGCGTATACGTTGGCACAGTCGGCACCTCATCTCGATGACGCACAAGCGCTCGCGATCAAGATCGCGCAAACGCATGCCAAGATGGGCGATTATGCCTCCGCACTTTCCATGTACAACGATATCGCGACGAATACCACTAATGATTACACCCGGGCACGGATGGACTATCTGGCCGGAGAGGCCTATATTGCTCTCAATCAAAAAGACAAGGCTTACGAGCGATTCACACACGCTGTGGAAAATTACCCACTGTCTTATTATTCCTACCAGGGATTGATCGAGCTGGTAAACGCAAACGTAAAGGTTAATGATCTGGACCGCGGGCTGACGGATTACTATGCGGGACAATATGATGTGGCTGTGGCTGCGTTCGATCGTTATATAGCTGCCACGCCGGTAAACGATGGGACTGCTCACTACTATCGCGCATATGCGCTTGAAAATTTACAAAAGTACCAGCAGGCAGTGGATGAATTTACCTACTTCATACAACATTATTCATCGAACCCAAAATGGCCGGATGCGTGGGAGGAAAAATCCGCCATCCAATGGTCCGATCTTAATTTGTATCCCGATGCAGCGCAAACTTTACTTGATTATGTGAAAGCGGCCCCATCCTCGAGCCAGGCAGCGGACGATTTGATGAGTGCTGCGCGTATCCTGGAACGCGATGGACGCTTTGACCAGGCAGGTCAGGTGTGGCAGCAGGTCTCCAGTGAATATCCGTCCAACAGCCAGGCATCCACGGCGGTGTTCTTTGCGGGTATCATGCAGTACCGGCAGGCGGATTATGCGGATGCGCTTCCGCTCTTTGAACGCAGCCTTGTGCAAGCAGTTGTGCCGGAAGACCAGGCACGCGCGTATTTGTGGATCGGTAAAACACAGGATAAACTTGGCAGCCAAACCGATAAACAAAATGCCTGGCAGCAGGCCCAAAATGCCAACCCCGGCGGCTATTACAGTGAACGCGCCAGCGACCTGCTGATGGGCCGTTCTCCTTTTGCGCCGGCCTCAAAAACAAACCTGAACCTTGACCTGACCGCTGAACGCAAAGCAGCTGACTCGTGGGTACGGCTAACTTTCAAGCTGCCGGCCGATACCGATCTTTCGGGACTCGGCGCGCTTGCTTCAGACCCCCGTTTGATACGCGGCAGGGAATTATGGGATCTCGGCGAATATGAAGACGCGCACCAGGAATTCGAGGATCTGCGTAATTCCATCAGCGAGGATGCGGTTTCAACGTATCGACTTGGCAACTATCTGCTCGACCTGGGAGATTATTATTCCGGGATAACGGCGGCCAGACAGGTCCTGACTTTGGCAGGGCTGGACGACCAGAATAAATCCATGCTGGCACCTCCGTATTTCAGCCACGTGCGTTATGGAATATATTACAGCGACCTTGTGCTGCCTGCCGCACAGGAAAATGGCTTTGATCCACTATTGCTCCTAAGTGTGGTGCGGCAGGAGAGTCTGTTCGAAGGGTTTGTAAACTCGACTGCCGGTGCGCGGGGATTAATGCAAATCGTACCCGACACCGGCGCCAGCATATCCCACTCGCTCGGCTGGCCGATTGATTACACATCCGACGATCTCTATCGCCCGAACGTGAGCATCGCCTTTGGAGCTTATTATCTTGCCTCGAACCGCAATTCCTTGAACGGGGATCTGTACGGTGCGCTTTCCGCTTATAACGGCGGTCTTGGCAATGCCCTGGATTGGAAGCAGCTTTCGCAGGGTGACCCTGACCTATTCCTTGAGTCGGTACGCTTCGAGGAGACGCGTGATTATATACGCAGTATCTTTGAGATTTACACTATTTATCGCAGGCTTTACGGGACAGGCTCTTAAAAAAGAAATCCTCAACGTACGTTGAGGATTTCTTTTTAATCTTTTAGTTTCTTTTAATCGAGGTGAGCGAGGATACGTTGATGGACGGTTTCTGCATCCAAATCCAGGACAGAAATTAACTTATCACGCCCTACTGCGCCCGCTACAATTTCCAGCCGTGACTTTGGGATGTTCAAAACTTTAGCGAGGAAAACCAAAAGCTGTTCGTTGGCTTCACCATCCACAGGCGGCGCAGCGATATGTATCTTGATGGTACCATCGCCCATCACTTCGACGATCTCGTTTCGGGCGGCACGCGGCGTAATCCGTACGGCCAGAGCTGAACCGACCTTGCCGTCATGTAAATGAAATTTTCGTTGGGGCATCTCCACCTCTTTAGAAAGATAGAACGATGTTGATCAGGACCCGTGAAATCAATTCAACCAGGACCATCAGGATCAGCGGGCTGAAATCCATCATTCCCGCCATTGGCACCACACGCCGGATCGGCGCCAGCATCGGCTCCATAATCCGGTCAAGCGCCTCACGCACCGGATTATAGGGGGGCATGATCCAGGTAAGGATGGCCCAGGCAAAGATCAGGAGGACGAATATATTCGTAATCAACCCGATCAACTGCGCAAGGATGACACCGTTCATTTAATCTCCACATCAGGTCTTGGACCGAGAATAGCCTGGCCGATCCGAACCAGAGTCGCGCCTTCTTCGACAGCCACAGCAAAATCAGCACTTGTACCCATTGAAAGCTCGCTCCATTCAACCTGAGGAACCCGCCTGGATAAAAAATCGCGCAAGCGGTGTAATTGGCGGAAGTGGGTGCGAGCTGCCTCGGGGTCCGTGGAAAGAGGTGGCATGGTCATCAGGCCGCGTACTTTAATATTAGGCAGAGTCGCAATCGCGTTCACATCGGGTAACAATTCCGGCCACTTGGAATCATCCGCCGCCTCCCACCCATGTTTGCTTTTTTCTCCACTCACGTTGAATTCGAGCAACACAGGCAGCGTACGCCCAAACTCAGCCGCAGAGCGGTTAAGGCGCTGGGCCAACTTCTGGCTATCCAGGGAATGAACCAGCGCAAAGTGCTGGGCAACCAATGAGGCCTTGCGGCTTTGGACGTGACCTATCATGTGCCATTCTACCGCAGATTGAGGCCCCAAGGCTGAAATTTTCTCGACAGCTTCATCTGCATAATTTTCACCGAGTATGTGTGCACCTGCTTCAATGGCAGCATGAATGATCTCGGGAGGCTGCAGTTTGGTGACAACGACCAGCCTGATCGTCTCCGGTTTGCGACCAACTTTAAGGGCGGATGCTGCAATGGCATCCATAACCCTCTCATACCGTTCACGGATGGAAGAAATCAAATCGGACATGGCATTTACTAAATACCTCACCCAGGCCTCTCTAGTTACGGGAGGAAGAGAATCTTAATATTCGAAAATCCTGCGAAAGGCACGAACAGTACAAAAATATTCGCGCATGCCGCATTTACGATTGTAATGCAATCAATGCGCCGAAGCGGCCGGTCTTTCCTTTTTCAGCACGATGCGAAAACCAATCGTCGAGATGGCAGGCGGTACAAACACCGGCTACTTCAATTTGTTCAACGCCGGATTTTTCCAACTGCAGGCGGTTCGCACCCCATAGATCAAGATAGGTGCTGCCATCACGTAATTCAATCAAACGTTTTGCGTCCGCCCCGAAGGCCTGCTCCACCTGTGCGATAACATCGGGCCCGACTTCATAATGATCGGCGCCAATCGAGGGACCGATAGCGGCCAAAACATCAGCCGGTTGTGAGCCATAATGTTCCGTCATGGCACGGACCGCGGCCGTGCATGTGCCGCGCACAGTGCCCATCCAGCCAGCGTGGGCTATTCCTACTACACTCTTAAATGGATCATACAGGAGAATCGGCACGCAATCTGCGAAGCGCATATATAGTGTAACTTCAGGCCTATTGGTGAAAATGACATCTGCCTTGGAATGATCAACATCCGGAGGACGCGGTGCATCGGCGAAAACGACATCGGTGGAGTGAACCTGCCAAACGTCGAAGAGCGAGTCGAAACTCCGGCCGAGAGCCGCAAAGGAACGTGCACGGTTCTCCCGGACGCGGGTAGCGTCGTCGCCAACCGTGCCGCCCACATTGAGCGAATCCCAGGGCGCCGGGCTGACGCCGCCCTGCCGTGTGAAGACTGCCTGCTTCACGGCGCGCGGAAAGATGTCAAACGAGTAATACCTGACTCCGTTGTTGTGAGAGAAGAACATCGATTAAACAGACTTCGCGACCGCGAATTTTTTTATGAAGAACTGGCGTGTTTCGCGCATGGACTCTTCGATATTCGGATAGGCAAACCAGGCCGTTGTAAAACCGAACAGGAAGCCGGTCAACACGCGCAGGAAAGGCGTACTTTCACGATAAGGCAAATATTGAACAAGCCATGGCCAGTTAAACTGGCTGAACAACTGCGAGAAACCATCCAGGCCAATCGGGCCCAGGCCGATCAGGATCCAGATCGCCCAGTGCAAGGCAGGCAGACGTCGTTTGGTCAGAGCGTAGATCAGACCGAAAAGCACCATGGACCCATAAATGGCAACGTCACGTTCGCATAAAGCAACTTTGTAACCCACCGTCGAATCCCCTGTAAATTGACGGGCATATAAACGGGAAATGCTAAAGGGATTGGCGAGATCGGTGAAACCGGTGATCTGATCGAACGTACGGACGTTGGCAAGCCCCGCCTCTTTCAAGGGATAATAAGCCTGCTCGCCGAAAAGGAAGAAGGAGCGGAAACCGAATTGATGACAAAGAGGACTGTACATTGTGTAGATCAAATGTGCCGGGCCATCTACATTGATTTTCATAAGCATGGGTGCCAGGAAAGGCAGGCCAACATATAAAAAAACAACCAGGTTGAGCAGCGCAAGATAATGCTTCGAGAGCCAGAAATAAATGCCATCGCTTCCGGCAACCGTCTGACCTTTTCGCACGCCTTCCCTGTATTTTTCATCGCCCACCTGCACAAGCTGGCCGCGGCGGTCGCGGGCA
>CAZPCR010000140.1:0-7419 GCA_964585035.1 uncultured Anaerolineaceae bacterium | reverse complement strand
TAAAATGCACTTTATGACCCGCATCGTATTCATGGGCTCGCCGGAATTCGCCGTGCCAACACTGCGCACATTGGTTGGAAAGAGCGGAGACGCCGTCCCTCCCTATGATGTGGTGGGTGTTGTCACCCAGCCCGATAGGCCTTCGGGCCGCGGGCGGGAGCTTACGTCGCCTCCGGTCAAAAAGCTTGCAGTGGACTTGGGGCTCACCGTCATTCAACAAAAACTGCGCTCGCCTGAAGCCATGGATCAAATGCGCAAGTGGGAGCCCGATTTGATCGTCGTCGCGGCATTTGGCCAGATCCTGCGGCCCGATATACTGGCGTTACCTCCACGCGGCTGTATCAACGTCCACGCTTCATTGCTACCTCGCTGGAGGGGAGCAGCGCCGATCCAGGCTGCCTTAATGGCTGGGGATGCCGGGACCGGCGTCACGATCATGATGATGGACCCGGGCGTGGATACCGGCGGCGCTATTTCTCAACGCGCCATTCCGATAGAAGCAGAAGACACAGGCGGAACGCTGGTCGGGAAATTATCCCTTCTCGGCGCGGAGCTTTTGAGCGAGACACTGCCGCGTTATTTGTCGGGCGAGCTGACGCCGCAGGCACAGGACGATAGCCAGGCGACTTTCGCGCCGATGCTAAAGAAGGAAGATGGGCGGTTGGATTTCACCCGTCCCGCGGATGAGTTGGCGCGGCGCGTGCGCGCCTTTAACCCGCGGCCTGGTGCGTTTTTTGAATGGAACGGTGAAATGCTCAAGGTTCATCTTGCACACGCCGAAATTGGAAAAGCGGCAGTCGGTCAGAGGCTGGCTTACGAAGGACAACCTGCGGTCGGTTCGGGGAGCGGGCTGCTTATTCTGGACCAGGTACAGCCAGCAGGGAAAAAGTCGATGAGTGGTAAGGCTTTCCTCAGCGGAGCGCGAGGCTGGACGTCATAAAACGATGAAAATAAATCCCCGCCATTTGGCGGGGATTTTGATTACTTTATAGGAACAGCGTGGCTTTGCTGGGGAAAATATCGTTTTTGCAGCCAGAAGGCAACATTGACCAATCCGATCATCACCGGCACTTCAACCAGCGGGCCAATGACTGCCGCAAATGCCTGCCCCGAGCTTATTCCGAACACTGCAATCGCGACGGCGATCGCTAGTTCAAAATTGTTACTGGCCGCAGTAAAGGAAAGTGTGGCGGTCTGGCGGTAATCTGCGCCAACCAGTTTCCCCATTCCGAAACTGACCAGGAACATTATCACGAAGTAGATCAATAACGGGATCGCGATCCGTACTGCATCCAGTGGAATGGTTACGATCAGGTTGCCTTTCAAACTGAACATGGTCACGATGGTGAATAATAAAGCGATCAAAGTCAGGGGACTGATCTTCGGCACGAATTGTGTGTGATACCACGTCTTGCCTTTGATACGTATCAGCACGAACCGGGTGAGAAAGCCGCTGATGAAGGGTATCCCGAGGTAGATGAATACGGTCTTAGCTATCTCGCCGATCGTGATATGTATGACTGAGCCGCTTAATCCGAACCACGTGGGCAGCACGGTAATAAATACATAAGCATATATACTGTAAAAGAAAACCTGGAACAGGCTGTTGAAAGCCACCAGCGCCGCGGCATATTCCGTATCCCCTTTGGCCAGTTCGTTCCACACAATGACCATTGCGATGCAGCGCGCCAGGCCGATCATGATCAGCCCCGCCATATATTCAGGATAGCCGCGTAGAAAGATGATCGCCAGTGCGAACATCAGGATCGGGCCGATCACCCAGTTTTGAATTAGAGAAAGCCCCAGGACTTTCCAGTTTCGGAAAACTTTCCCTAATTCCTCATAGCGCACTTTGGCCAGCGGCGGGTACATCATGAGGATCAACCCAACGGCGATCGGTATATTGGTGGTTCCGACGGATACGGAGCGGTTGAATGAATCAACTGCAGCCGGAAAAAAGAATCCGAGACCGATCCCTGCCGCCATGGCAATGAAGATCCAGAGCGTCAGATACCGGTCCAGGAATGACAAGCGCGGGGATGCAGGCGCGAGAAGGTGTAAATCTGTTTTGGCAGCCATGTTATGCCTTCACCGCTGAAGGTTCTGCCACCCAGGCCCTGACCTTCTGCTCGATCTGGTCGCGGACCTTGCGGAACTTAGCCAGTTTCTGGTCATCGGTCCCTTCGGATGCGGCGGGGTCCTCAAATGCCCAGTGCAATCGCGTATTGACTCCCGGCCACACGGTGGGACAGTTTTTCTCGGCGTCGTCACACAGGGTGATCAGAGTCTGCACCAGCAGCTTGCCCAGATATTCGCCCACTCCTTTTGAATGCTGTCCGCTCAAATCATATCCCTTTTCATTCATTACCTGGATCGTTAAAGGATGGATGCCTTTTGGCTTCAGCCCGGCGCTGAATGCTTCAAAGCGGCCTTCGCCGTATTTGCGCAGGATCGCTTCAGCCATCTGGCTTCGGGCGGAATTACCGGTACACAGAAAAAGTACCCTTTATGTTTGCATGAAATTATCTCCTTTGGTAGTCATCTTTACTCTGGATTTATTCAATATTTTGAATATGATTTCGCATAAAAATAAGCCTCCGTTCGAGAGGCTTTCACTCATTATTCTTCTACCTCGACAAGACTGAGATATCCTGGCTTGGTATGACCTGACCATCCATATTGCATTTCGGGCAGGGACATTCTTTATTAGCATGTTGATGCTTGATCTTTACATGACTGCCGGTCAATGCAGCCGTTGCGTCCAGGACGGCGAAGACCTCAGGCTTGATGACGCGGTAATAGATATTCCACCCGTCTCGCCGGTCTGCCAGAACTCCTGCTTCGCGCAATACCATCAGATGTTGGGAGATATAAGCTTGACGAAGATCAAGCATGGCTTCCATATGGCAAACGCACTGTTCGCCTTCTCGCAGGATTTCCAGAATGGATAACCGGACCGGGTGGGCCAGGATCTTGAACAGGTCGGATTGCGATTTGAATAGATTGCTTGTATTCATTATTTTGAATATGATTTTACACCAAAAACCGTTCGCGCCATGATGCCTGGATGTTTGTTAATAAATGGACTGGCATGGCGCCGGTCCATTTTTGTTATAAAATAGAGTCATCCTATTTCCCATCAAGGGAGAAAGTCGATACGTCTTAAATCAGGTCTTATATGCCTAAGTACATCGCTGCTATAGACCAGGGCACAACCAGTACAAGGTTCATGATCTTTGATCATGAGGGGAATGCCATTACCGCCGACCAGAAGGAACACGAACAGATCTATCCGAAACCCGGCTGGGTGGAACACGATCCGCTCGAGATTTGGAGGCGGACACAGGAAGTGATCGAAGGCGCTTTAAAGAAAGGCGGGATCGATCCAAAAGAAATCGCCGCCATCGGTATAACGAACCAGCGGGAAACCACTGTTGTTTGGGATAAGAAGACGGGCAAACCCGTCTATAACGCGATCGTCTGGCAGGATACCCGCACTGACGAGATATGCAATGAGCTGGTAAAACAGGGCAGGCAGGATTCCTTAAAGGAAAAGACCGGCCTGCCATTGGCGACTTATTTTTCCGGGCCAAAACTTAAATGGATGCTGGATAACCTTCCAGGCGTGCGTGCCAGGGCGGAGAAAGGCGAGCTTCTTTTTGGAAATATCGATACGTGGCTGATCTGGAACCTGACAGGCGGTGAGCATGTTACGGACGTGACCAATGCCTCCCGCACGATGTTAATGGACCTTAATAAGCTTGCATGGGATGACGAGATCCTGCGCTTATTGGATATTCCGAAGAGCATGCTGCCGAAGATCTGTTCGTCATCCGAAATTTACGGTACTGCCTGCGGCTTTTTGGATGGGTTGCCGGTTTGCGGCGACCTCGGCGATCAGCAGGCCGCCTTGTTTGGCCAGACGTGCTTCACATCCGGAGAGGCGAAGAATACGTATGGCACAGGCTGCTTCATGCTGCTCAACACCGGCGAAAAACCCGTGATTTCGAAATCCGGTCTTTTGACCACGTTGGGTTATAAGATCGGCACTCAGAAAGCTGTGTATGCGCTCGAAGGTTCGATCGCGATCGCGGGCGCGCTGGTCCAATGGCTGCGCGATAATTTGGGACTCATCGAAAAATCGGCGGATGTGGAGACCCTGGCTCGTTCGGTGGACGATAACGGCGGTGCTTATTTCGTCCCGGCGTTTTCGGGATTGTTCGCGCCCTACTGGAAATCGGACGCGCGCGGTGCGATCGTGGGGATGACGCGATATATCAATAAAGGGCACATTGCGCGCGCTGCGCTCGAAGCGACCGCCTACCAGACGCGCGAAGTGCTGGATGCGATGGAGAAAGACAGTCATGTGAAATTAACGACGCTCAAAGTGGATGGGGGGATGGTGTTCAATGAATTGCTCATGCAATTTCAGGCCGATATTCTGGGAGTGCCGGTGATCCGCCCCAAAGTTGCAGAGACAACGGCGCTGGGCTCCGCATACGCGGCCGGCCTGGCTGTAGGCTTCTGGAATGACCTGGACGAACTATCCGTTCATTGGAGCATAGATAAGCAATGGATACCTTCCATTGACCCTGGAATGCGCGGTAAGTTATACACTCAATGGAAGAAAGCCGTGACCCGCACGTTTGATTGGGTAGAATGACGATCCTCAACCGGGATAATTTTAAAAAGATATTCCTTTATGGCGCACTGACGCTGGGCGTGATCGTTGCCGTTTGGATGGCATCCTACGTCCCAAATGCGGACTGGTTTGCAACTTTTGATCCGGCGGCGCGTGGTCTCTTTCAGGGTCGATTGCCTTATGAACAGCAGTTTTTTATGACCCCACCCTGGGCGATTTTGGCATTGGTGCCGTTCGTCATGTTCCCTCCAAATTTTGCACGCGGACTTGTGTTGGTCGCCGGTTTGGGCGTGTTGATCTATACCGCCTGGCGATTGCATGCTCCAAAAATCGCCATGATCGCGCTGCTTATTTCTCCCACGGCGATCGGATCATTCCTGGCCGGCAACCTGGATCCGCTTGTCCTGTTAGGTATCTTTTTGCCTCCATTATGGGGACTTTTTTTCCTTATGATCAAGCCGCAAGTCGGCATCGGTGTCGCGATCTATTACCTTACTCAAACCTGGCAAAGGTACAAATGGATCGGGATCATGCGTACTTTTTCTCCCATTTTCTTAGCTTATATAATTTCCGGATTCCTATTCCCTGTATGGATAAATCGGATGATCTCCAAGCCTTCGGATGTCTGGAACAGGAGCATCTTTCCTTACGGTATTCCGCTGGGATTATTCTTTCTATGGCTGGCTGTTAAAAGACGAAATGCATTCTTTGCTTTGGCGGCAGCGCCTTTCTTGTCTCCATATCTAACTTTTTACACTTATTTAATGGTGCAAATCGGACTGCTGCATGAGGATGTCGAAAAAGTCATCCGCCGGGATGTTCTTCAAATCATCCTATGCGTATTCCTATGGACAATAATGCTGAAATTCAGACTGTGAGAATCCATGAATCGAAATGAAGTTCTTGGCTCGTTAATGAGTAATCCGGAGGTTTCCGTGCTGATCGTAGGTGCGGGGATCAACGGCATTGGCACGTTCCGCGACCTGGCACTGAATGGCGTCCGCGTGGTATTGATCGACCAGGCCGATTTTTGCTCCGGCGCGAGCGCAGCCTCTTCGCATATGGCGCACGGAGGGGTGCGCTACCTTGAAAACGGTGAGTTTCGCCTGGTTCGTGAAGCGGTGCGGGAACGCAACCGGCTGATCCAAAATGCACCGCATATCGTCAAGCCGCTGCCCACCACCATTCCGATCTTTAAATTCTTTTCTGGAATGCTCAACGCGCCGCTTAAGTTCATGCGGCTGCTCGACAAGCCTTCGGAACGAGGAACTTTTATCATCAAGGTCGGACTGATGCTCTATGATGCATACACCGGCAAACAGCATGTCGTGCCGCGGCATCAATTCCTCAGCCGCGGCGCTTCGCTTGCGCGTTGGAATAAATTGAATCCAAACATCATCAATACGGCCACCTATTTTGACGGCGCGATCCGTAACCCCGAACGGCTTGGACTGGAAGTCATTTTGGACGCTGAAGCCGACAATCCCGATGCACATGCGATCAACTACATGAGTCTGGTGAGCGGGACCGGCGATACATTGCTTCTTCGTGACGAGCTGACGGATACAAAATACAATATTAAGCCCCGGCTGCTGATCAACGCGGCCGGCCCGTGGATTGACTTCACCAACCGGAGCCTGGGACTCTCCACGCGTTTCATCGGCGGGACAAAAGGCTCGCACCTGGTGCTTAACCATCCTGAGCTGCGATCTGCCATCGGAGATCATGAATTTTTCTTTGAAAATAAGGATGGCCGGATCGTCCTGATCTTCCCATTGTATGACCGGGTCCTTGTGGGCACTTCCGATATTCCCATCGAGAATCCGGATGAAGCCAACTGCACGGAAGATGAAGTGGATTATTTTCTTGAGATGATCGGGCGCGTGTTCCCGGATATCAAGGTTGGACGGGAGCATATTGTCTTCCGTTTCAGCGGTGTGCGGCCTCTGGCAGCCAGCAAGGCCAAGTCAGCCAGCCAGATCACCCGCGACCATGAGATCGAAACCGTAAGCGGTGAATGGACAGGCGTGGCCTTTCCGGTTTATTCATTGGTGGGCGGCAAGTGGACCTCCTTCCGGGCATTTTCCGAGCAGGTAACGGATAAGACCCTCGAATATCTTGGCCTATCGCGCCAGAAGGATACACGCTCCCTGCCGATTGGTGGTGGACGTGGCTATCCGGTTAAGCCCGAAGACGTCAGCCGGGTCGTGGATGGGATCGTCGCCTGGACGGGATTGCCGATGGAGCGTGTGATGGTCCTGTTCGATAGATATGGGATGCGTGCCGAGCAGGTGGCCGGCTTTATCGGACGCCTGGACGATGTTCCCCTGAAATCGCTGCCATCTTACAGCCGCCGTGAAATAAGTTTTCTCGCCCAGTACGAAAAAATAATTCACCTGGACGACCTCCTTCTGCGGCGTTCTATGTTGGCGATGCTTGGCTACCTGACTCATGACATAGTTGAAGAACTTGCAGATGCCCTGGGAGAATCGCTCAACTGGAAGAACGAACAGAAGGAGAACGAAGTGCGGCGGACATTCGAAATCCTTGCAAACCGGCACGCACTCAGGTTGTGAAAGAGGCGAGTATAATGTCGGTTCGTATGAATTGCTCGATTGTGGTCCCTGTCTATCGCGGCGAAGAAACCCTTGAACCGTTAGTTGAACGACTCGGAGTGGTGCTGCCGCAGGTGGCTGAGGATTATGAAGTTATATTGGTAAACGATGGCAGCCCAGATAAAAGCTGGGAAGTCATAGAACGATTGGTCAGTCAACACG
>CAZPCR010000139.1:0-7439 GCA_964585035.1 uncultured Anaerolineaceae bacterium | reverse complement strand
ATATACATCCTTATCTATAAATTTATATTGGGAATTTTTGAATTCCTGCTGGGTCTAGCCATTGCCCTCTTCGGGGCCAGAATATACAACGTATATCAAAAGGATCTGATCAAAGAATTATCGGAGGATCCTCACGATTTACTAGCCCACCTAAGCGAAAAGATCGTTCCCAACGTGCTTACTCATAATACATATATCATTTTTTATCTGATCATCCTCGGCCTAGCAAAAATACTGGGTGCGATCGGATTAATTTATAAGCAAAACTGGGGCGTCGATCTGCTCGTCGGATTAACGATTCTTATGGCTCCATTTCAGATCATTAATTTAATAATCCACCCAAATTTATTTGATTTTATCTATTTCACTGTTGGAATTCTTATCGCACTGTATCTCATAGAATTCAGGCCAAAAGCATGGATTTCCAGAGTGATTAAATATATATAATAGCATCACTAAAATCAAAACGATCATTGATAAATGAGACAGCCAGAGGAAGGGAATAAAAAATGGATCAATTACCTGAATCCAAACAAGCGAAAGAAATAGAATCGATCAAGGTAAAACTAAAGTCGAGCTCCAAATCATTCCATGCCATACGGATCGGATTTATATCTGCTGTTATTCTTATTCTTATAGCTCGTATTGTTTCACTTATGGCTCTCTCCCTATCGATGACATCAGCTATTGATTCTCAAGACTCGGGTTCCTATATATTAATTGCTTTAGCTATTATAATTTTAACAATTTCTGGCGTCATTGCGTTTGCTACGAGCTTATCGGGGCTCATGAAATGCGTCAGGTTATTATACGGACCTCCCGCCCTGAGGAAAGATATTTTAAGAGAAATTTATATAAATCTCGGCCTGATATTAGGAATTATTTTTGGAGCTATCCTATTAATCAAATTAGCAAGGAGAAGCTTCTTCTTCTTTTAATAAAGAGCAGCGGAATCAGCTGCCCATTATTAAAATCATTCCTTCTCTGCCTGCTCCGGTATCGGCAACGCAGCAATCAGATCACGCGTGCGGAATTTTTCGATGTATTCCCGTGTTTCCCAGTAATCCAAACCTAACTCATCTACAATATCGAACACGCTTTGTTTGCCTTCAAAGCGCATCATCATTTTCTCAATGGCACGATTAAGCTTCCAATTGACCTGCCAATCCACAAACAGGCCATTGCCGGAAAGAAATACTGGCCCTCGGAATTTACGCTTCGGCATGTAATTGCTGGCATAGATACGGATGATCTCCTCGATCACATCTGCAGCATCTTGCAGCTTGTCTTCGTGCATAATATCCAGGTTGTCATCGGTCGTGTGGTATTCAGGATATGGGTAGCGGCTGATGGATAAGCACGGCACGTTTACCCCGGGTCCATTGAGGACGCGCTCGTCATTGGCGATGATATCCGCAAAGGTCCCCTCACGGAATTCAGCTCCGCGCTTTTTAAGGACATATTGTCCAACGTGGTCGAGCATGTGGTCGTGCTGGCGTGTATGCTGCAGGGCAATCGTATTGTCGTTACCGGTCATTTCGATAAATATCCCGCCACGGAAGCGTGGAATCAGGTCCTCATGATGAGCCAGATATGCGATTGTCCCTATCGTCTCAGGCCCGAACCAAAATCGAACACTCATCGAACCTGCCGGCAGCGGATTGGACGCAAGCCGCCGGGCTACTTCGAGGGCCGTTACAACTCCTGCCGCGTCGTCATTCGCCTGGTTCGGATGGCAGATATGCGCCATAATGAACATTTCACCGGCTGCCGGGTTGGCTCCGCCAAGTGGATGAGCAACGGATGTGGCAACTTTAAATCCCTGCGCGGGATCGGTAATGAACTCAGACTTAATAACCGCGTGATATTTTTTATCATGAGGTAACCGGTCGAACTGGTCTTTCGTAAGGCAGAATCCCCAATTCCGGTCATAATATTTAAACATCCAGGGCACGGCATGAGGTCGTTTTTCGTTGAAATATAAGTGCGGCACAAGTTCATCCCAGGTCAATACTGCATCGGTGGGTAAAGAATAAGAAACAATATGCAGGGGATTGTCCTTGAAATCAACGATCCTTTGACCGTCTACTGTTTCCAAAAATGCCTCATGAACAACGTAACGTTCAGGCACATACCAGGTCCATACCTTTTTCAACGGCTCATAGGTCTCAACTTTATATTCTGCATTCTCAGGCATGTAAGACCCAACGATTTCGAGAGCCTTGTCCAGTCCATCAGAAGCCAGAGTACGGTGGAGCGGCATGATCTCCCCCAGTACGCTTTTTAAACTGGAAATGGGTTTCATCTTTGGGATCCAATCTTTGGCCTGATTGGGAGTCTCGATCACATAAGTCAAACCGGGACCTTTATGTTCCCGCAGGGCCTTAACCGCCACCTGAAAAACGTCTCTGCACTTCATCAAGCGCACATCGCCCAACCCGATCTTTTTTATTTTAACCACCTGCCTGTCAAGCAACGCGCCGATTGGCTCGAAGTCTAATACCACGCCGCGATCTACATCGCGGACGAACATGGTATATGCGCCTTCATGGGGTTTGCCTTCAAAATCGATTGCCGTACCTTTAAATTCCTTCAAGAAACGGTAATCCACTTCAGCCGCTTGCTCGCAATGGTGCAGGAAAGTTATGCTCTTGCTGTACGGCAGGCCAATGATCAGGATCTTTGCATCCCAGTCGCGAAATTTCTTGAAAATGGTCGTTTCACCAAAGCAGTCCTGGCTGCGATGGGCCGCGAGTTCGTCAGCATGTTTGCCAATTGCAGCCATGGAATAAATGGGATGAAACATCCGCTTTGCCCGCGGGTCCAGGCGAACCAGTTCAGTCAAGGCGCCCATTTGCGAAGGTGAGCTGCGAATATCCCACGGCACACCTTTGAGGAAATCATAATTAAACGTCGGCATGATCAGCGTCCCGTTATCGCCAACGATCTCAAGGATGGCATCAATTACCGTTTGCGGTCCACCTTCGACACCGCCCGGTGCGCGTCCCAGCGAGGAGTACGCACTATGGACAAATATCGTGTCGCCAGATTCCATTCCCAGGGAACGAAATTCATCCACGAGGTATTTCCTGGTTATCATTTGCATCCATCCTTTTTTAGATTGACTAAATTCTAACATAACAGGAGAGGCGATTATTTATCGCCTCTCCTGTAGAAATTCGGAGAATTTTTTTGCTTTTCAAAAGCCTGCGTACTGTCTTATCTCAGGTTGCATCACTTGCGATTTTCCACATAGATTTTCACGGCTTTGCCTATAAACCTGGCAAGTCTTGGATCCATCTTATCAAAGTTGGCCTTGAAACGCGGGTCGTCGTAATAGCCGTTCGCCAGTGCGACCAGTTGATCATCCGTAGGCATCCAAAAGTACACAATATGTTTATGCCATCGGCCTATAAGAGCTTGAACGCGAGGATCGTCAACCCCGCACGGGATGGCAGCAACCAGATCTGCGTATATGGCATTCCCCTCTGACATGATGCGTTCCTTTTCAGCGGCTGAATACGTCTTCCACTTTCTATTCGAGGTGTTTACAGTTTCTGGATTGTATAACTGCCCGGCTTCCAGGGCATACTTCTCCTGCTCTTCTTCGGAAAAGCCATAGAAAAGGTCTCTATTGCTCATTAGTTTTTCTCCTTTCAAATAATCCATGGTTTTGTCCACCGTCTTGATCAACTTATTCAATCGAGTGACTTGATTTCGCAATGCTTCTTTATGACTTTGCAACGCACCCGTCACGTCGAAGTCACGGCGGATTACGATCTTCTTGATGTCTTCCAAGCGCATATCCAACTCGCGATAAAACAAGATCTGCTGCAACCGAAGAAGCGAATCTTCGTTATAGTAGCGATAACCGTTCTTACCCATCTGGGATGGCTTTAAGAGCCCAATGGCATCATAATGATGGAGCGTCCGAGGCGTGACGCCCGCAAGTTTGGAGAGCTGTTTTACAGTAAACATGGTGCCATGTTAAACCCTAACGTAACGTTAATGTCAAGGGATGGGAATAATCCTTTAATTTGACCCTATCCTGGATAAAGTAAAATAATTCCATGAATATCCTTTATTCTGATGACCAAATTATCGTGGTTGATAAACCTGCCGGCATGCCTGTTCTTCCCGATGGATGGGAGGAGAACGCACCTTACATGGTCAAGGAACTCGAAGCGCAGTTCGAAAAGATATGGATCGTACACCGCCTCGATAAAGTTACCAGCGGTGTGATGGTTTTTGCGCAGACAGCCGAAGCTCACCGCAACTTAAGTGTTCAATTCGAAAAACACCTGGTCGAAAAGGTCTATCGCGCCATTGCCAACGGGAACCCGAACTGGGATGAAAAAACAGCAAAACATCCCCTGCGCATCAATGTGGGTCATAGTCATCGAACCGCAGTGGACCCGAGAAATGGAAAACCTTCCGAAACCCACTTCACCGTCCTGGAACGATCTCCTGACCATTTCCTGCTCGAGGCGAATCCAATGACAGGACGCACACATCAAGTGCGTGTCCATGCATATGCACTAGGTCATCCATTATTGGCAGACATTCTCTACAGCGCACCGAAAACAGACCTGATAGGACGACCCGCACTGCACGCGGAGTCGTTAACCTTCACCAATCCATCTGATGACAACCGCATGACCTTCCATTCCCCGTATCCTGCGGACTTTGAATTAGCCTTAAAAAAATGTCGAGGTGACTGACCTGTCACCTCGACCATATTACGCGATCTTCCGGGCTTCCATATAGAAGCGCTTCTCTCGCGCTTCACCCATTGAAAATGTTTTGCGCGGCAGCGCCCCTTCGAGAATAACGGTCTTGAACAGGTCCGATTTCTCCATAGCAGGTAAATAAAATGCGGCGTTGCCCGGCTGCGAACCCAGCCTCACAACCACATCGCCACCATGTACATAATCGATCTTCTCTGCACCACCTTCTTTGATAAATGGATCGAGGAAGGCCTGGATCGTTCCGACCGGCAGATTTGACGCAGGATGCGCAATTTCGATCACACCGAAGGTTTTGCCTGCTCCGCCTCCGACTAAACCAATGACTTGCTTTTCACCTTGGCCCGTATTAACTCGTTTGACCATTTCATCTGCGGTCGGAAGGGGCAGGTACGCGAAGTTTCTGCCAAAAGTTGACTTCAGTTCCGCCAAGAGGTCTTTTTTTAAACCAAATAGTACACGATGGATCGGTTCGAATTCCAGCCCCTTATCATGGACGTTTTCGATCTCGACCAATGCGTAGCGAGCAGGATGCTGCATGCCAACCTGCGGTTTCATTTTCTCCCATACTGCTTTCGCCGTGGCAAGCGAATGGTTGCCATCCCCCATTGCAAACAAAAGGATGGGTTTATCTGTGCCAATGTTGTATTTATGTGAGAAGGTGTCGGAATTTGCAAGTCCACGCAAAGCCCCTATGGCTTGTTTTTCTAACGCTTCATTTACCGAATAGCCGGTTAGATGCCCGCTATCAAGCATCAGGTCAAAATCGTATAACTTTTCGAGACGCGACTTGGCTGAAGTCAGCGGTTCGATCACAGTGAATGTGGGGTCATCTATCAATACCAAAATATGGGGTAATTCCAGTGCCGCCCCTTCACGGATCTTCATGCGCGGAGGCAGGCGGTCTACGATAGTCCCCTCGGTCGCGCGGATCAAGCTTTGTGAGCTTTTGGTGTAATCGTATTTTTCGAGGTCGAGGCACAGGACCAATCCCTTGCGCATCCTGCCTGCCACTGTGCGTTCCACATAGATCAAACCTGACAGAGGTTTGAGAAGCCCTTCATCCAGATATTTGCGCATGGTAGCCTGGATGCTCTCGATACGCTCCACTTTTCCGGAGTCTTCGAGATGAATCTCAGGGAAGGTTAAGTTTAAAGTCGAAGGGGCCTTGCCTACGATTTTCTCAACCTCACCCCAGTATTCCGGTTCCGAGGTAAATTGGTCGCAGGCGATAACGGCCCATTTCTTCAAGTCTGTGCCCGTCACAGGCAAATGGACTTCCGGGACCATTATGCCGATATCATCATAGTTCTTCACTATTATTTCCTTTACCGATACCCAAAGCGAGTGGTTCTAAATGAAAATTCACTTGGGATAAACGGAGATACCTTACAGGTACCATGTGAATATAGGTTTTTTAAGTACTTTACAAATTGCTTTGAACAGTTGCGGGCAAGTTATACCGGCTGAAGATTGCTGGCAAAACCGATCAGTTTTTGGGCAACTTCTGCACCTACACGACCTTGCGCTTCCTTTGTCGCTGCACCGATATGAGGTGACCCGATAACATTCGGCAGCTTGGCCAAATTCCAATTGGAGGGTGGTTCATCGGCATACACGTCCAGTGCCGCGCCCGCGATTTTACCGTTCGTTAATCCTTCATACAACGCAGCCTCGTCGATGATGCCGCCGCGTGCGCAATTTATGATACGAACGCCGGTTTTCATTTTTGCGATCTGGGCTTTTCCGATCATGTTGGCGGAATCTTTTGTTTTCGGCAGATGCAAGCTAATATAATCGGAATTCGTAAGGAGTTCGTCCAACGTAACCATCCGGACATCTTCCACCGACTTCACGTTAGGGTCATAGGCAATAACTGTCATACCAAGGGCCTTGGCACGTTTAGCCACTTCCTTGCCAATGTTGCCTATGCCGATCAATCCAAGGGTCTTGCCGCCAATCTCATCACCTTCAAAGAGCTTCTTCTCCCATTTTTCAGACTTCATGGATAAGGAAGCCTGAAATACCGAGCGCGCCAACGCGAACATATAAGCAATCGTCAATTCTGCCACTGAAGCAGAACTGGCCATGGGCGTATTCATTACGGTGATGCCTTTAGATCTGGCATACTCCGCATCGATGGTATCCAACCCCACACCGCCTCTTACGATAACTTTCAAGTTCGGACAAACATCGATCAACGGCTGCCGTACTTTCGTCCTTGAACGAACAACCATCCCATCATAAGCAGGCAGAACTTTTGGCAGTTCTTCAGGCGTAATGTCGTCACGCACGTCCACCTGCAGGCCAGCCGCCTTCATCTGGTCGATCGCTTCTTTTTCGGTCTTGTCGCATATTAAGATTTTCATTGTGATCCTCCCGATCAGCTTAGGAAATTAATAACAGCGATCTGTCCAGCAGGCCGGAAAAATCCCTGTTCGAATGAAAATAATTGGCTCCAAATCATTCTAACCATGTGAAAAATCTTTGTCAACGACATAAATCAGGTCAGATTCGTGCTATTCGTTCTTGATGATTTGTCAGACAACCAGATATAATAGTTTAATGGAGACGGTCTATAAGGTGGAATCATTCCACTTTAAATTTACGTATTATTCTTTATAGAAGGAGATTAAATCATGTCAGTCGCCCCAAAACGCGTTTATAACTTCAATCCAGGTCCGGCAGCATTGC
>CAZPCR010000138.1:0-7501 GCA_964585035.1 uncultured Anaerolineaceae bacterium | reverse complement strand
AAAATGAAGAGGGTGTTTTTCTATATGAAATTTTCAACGCATGGTTTACACCAATAGAAGGTAGTGTAAACCATGCCTGTTTATTATTGACAGGAGGCCGGATCAGCGGTTTCGATCGAAGCAATATTATCGATCTGCTGGAAAGACATAGCATCGTTCGAGAAAAGGCCCTTGTTTGGATAATATGTGAATTCGTAACAAGTATGCACTTTTGCTTTTTCATAAACATTCCGGGGAACATTGAACTCATAGGCGGCTGCACTCGTTGTTGACTCAAGCACATAGCGGGCACAAGTTTCGCCGTTATCGCCGCAGTTATCTTCCACAATTCTCTTGTTATCCAGGTTCAGCGCGATTTTACTGGTGCCGCTAGAGACAGAAATCAGTGTTATTACTGCAACCACAAAACTTACAACCACAAGCAAGCCACCCAGGACCCCGGTCAGGATCCGCGCCCCTCTGGATTGACGGGGGCGAAAGATGGCAAGTCCGATGGCAACCAGGCCTAGCGCAAAAATAAAGAAGACCGGTCTTGACGATCCAAGAAAAGCCTGAAAAGGATTGGCCGAGTAGATAACACTACCCATAAAGCACCTCCTGTTTTCCTGAGATTCTAGAATCTACCTACCAATGACACCATGCCTATTGGTCATAGGTGGATAATTGAAGTATTATTATTGGCAACAGGATCAATTATGCCAAAGCGTTTTATTGATATTTTAGCAATCTTTCTATTAATGGTTATGTTCAGCGTGTCTTCGGTGCCCGAACTAGGCTTGGGAAGCAGCGGATCCTTACTGCTGGCATCCTATATCGACATAACCAATAAAGTTACCGTTTCCATCAAGCTGACCCATCCAAAAGAGGGTTCTTTCTTCCTTGAAGCGAACTTCATACCGCCTTCAGGATATCATTTGTACAGTAAGGACCTTCCGGTCACGGGCATAAATGGACAGGGACGACCCACCTTGTTGGAACTTCCATCAAACAGCCGAATGCAATCCATCGGTGCGCTCTCAGAAAGCGTAGGAGCGGACATGGTCGACGACGAACCTGACGGTCCACTGGTATACCCTGATGGACCGGTAACATTAACTTTACCAATCAAACTGCCTCTTACTAGAGGATGGGTAAATGATCAAATAAGCCTGACATACATGCCTTGTTCCGCATTGAGTTGTAAGGTACCAACGATAGCGAAGTTGATCCCGGTCATAGTCCCAGGGGTATTATCTGTCGTCCCTTAATTAAATTGCCTGTTAAAACCCCATGTTCAAACAGGATCTGATCTTCCGCAAACCGATCATGAATGCAGCCGGAATGCTGGGTTTCTCACCCGATTTTCGCGCCCCTGTCCGGTGGGATGATTTCGGCGCTTTTATAACCAATCCGCTTTCTCTTCGACCGCGAAGGGCAACGAACGAACCTGCCGCCATCGAATACCCAGGCGGATTTCTACTGCATTCCGGCCTGCCAAACCCAGGACTCAATACCGCTATCAATAAACATGCACGTCGTTGGGCCGATTCCCCTCTGCCGATCATCGTAAACTTAATGGCCGACCGGCCGGAAGAGACTATGCAAATGGTCAAAACACTCGAGGAAATCGAAAACGTTGCAGCGGTGGAACTTTGCTTTGCCCCACTTCTCGCCGATGACATAATTTTGCTTGCCATTGAAATGTCCCTGGGCGAATTACCTCTTATCGTTTCTTTGGCTGCTGAACAAGTGCTACGTTTGGGACCACAAGCCCTGCAAACAGGAGCGGCGGCTCTAAGTATCGCTGCACCGCGTGGTACGCTACCGTTTAAGGCCAATCCTTCTCCTGTACTCGCAGAAGAATTAATCAGCGGCAGGTTGTTTGGTCCGGCCCTGTTCCCTCAATCTCTTGAACTGGTTCTCTCTGCAGCCAGACTCGGCCTCCCTATCATTGGAGCAGGAGGTGTATATACGATGGAAAATGTCGAAGCGATGATTACGGCAGGCGCTCTTTGGGTGCAAATGGATGCAGGATTATGGCTTCCGATAGTATAAATAAAGAGCCTCATCAATTAATTGACGAGGCTCTTTTGTCGAGTCAAATATTAATTATACGATTTTGACGCTGGCAGCCTGCAAACCTTTGGGGCCTTTTTCGATGGTAAATTCCACCTTCTGGCCTTCCTGAAGATTGCGGAAGCCTTCGCTTTCAATTGCGGAGTAGTGTACAAATACATCCGGGCCACCCTCGCGAGCGAGGAAACCGTAGCCTTTATCACCGTTGAACCATTTGACCGTACCGACGACACGTTCTGACATTTTGCCTCCTAAGACAAAAAGAAGATTGATTTGACGCAGTACGTACTTCATCGGTAGTTAATAAAAAACGGCTCAATGCAGTTTTGCATTGAGCCGTCGCATACACTTCCAACGAAAACCTACTTGCATCCTACGAATAGAAATATATCAGTGAAGGTGAAATAAGTCAAGAACCAGATTCATTTTCCAACCAGATCGTTACCGGCCCATCGTTCTGGATGTCCACCGACATGTGTTCGCCAAATCTGCCGGTTTGGGTGGGGACGCCCTCCCCGCGCAACAATTCGACGAATCGCTCAACCAGTGGAGCGGCTATTTCAGGTGCCACCGCATCGGTGAATGAAGGGCGCCGCCCCTTGCGTGCATCAGCATAAAGTGTGAACTGTGAAACGACGATCGCTTCACCTTTTATGTCCAAAACTGACAGGTTTGTCTTACCTTGCTCATCTTGAAATATGCGCAGGTTTGCGACTTTTTCTGCCAGAAAACCAGCCTGGTCTTCTCCATCTCCTTGACCAATCCCGAGCAAAATCAACAAGCCAATTCCTATGCTCGAGATAACATTCCCTTCGATGGATACGCTGGCATGAGAGACACGCTGCAATAACACTCGCATATCATTTTCAGGATTTTATGCTCGTTGGTTCGATCGACAGTTGATCCAGATTTGATGGTCGGGGATAAAAAGGGAAATGTATCGACGTACACACAATTCCCGATTCCCAATATCTTTTCTTATGTTACGGAAGCTGTACGGCAGCACGCACTTCTTCCATCGTTTTTTGTGCAATTGTACGAGCGCGCTTGGCCCCATCGTTCAGGATCTCCGTTACCACTTGTGGTTTTGATGCAAACTCCGCCCGTTTGGCCCGGAAAGGCTCAAGATGGTTATTCAAATTCTTTGCTAAAAGGGTCTTGCATTGCACGCACCCGATCCCGGCACGTCGGCACTCCACGTTGACCATGTCGATATCGCTCTGCGGAGAAAAGACTTTGTGCATCGAAAAGACATTGCAAATATCGGGATTCCCGGGGTCGTTGCGCTTGATGCGGGCCGGATCCGTCACCATTTGCAGGACGCGTGCCTTCGTCTCCTCGGGAATGGCAGCGAGTTCAATGTGGTTGTTCAGACTCTTGCTCATCTTCTCTTTGCCATCGATGCCCAGCACCTTGGGGATCAACGTATTCTTCATCTGTGGCTCGACCAGCACCTTGGTGTTGTAACGATAATTGAACGAACGCACGATCTCACGGGCAAACTCCAGGTGAGGGGCCTGGTCGATACCGACCGGCACAACATCCGTTTTGTAGAGGACAATATCCGCCGTCATCAAAACTGGATAGCCAAGCAGGCCATAGTTTACGTTATCGGGCTGCTGTCGGACCTTATCTTTGAAAGTCGGTAATTCCGATAATTTACCGACTGGCGTAACCATGGAAAGGATCGTGTGCAGTTCGGTTACTTCAGGGACATGTGACTGAATAAACATGATCGTCTCTTCCGGTCGAATCCCGGCAGCCAGCCAATCGAGAGCCATTTCGTTGGTATTCTGCTTGAGGTTCTCAGTATCTCCAACCGTCGTGAGTGCATGCAGGTCCACGATGCAGTAAACGCAATCGTAATCGTCTTGTAGATCCACATAGTTCCTGATAGCGCCAAGATAGTTGCCGAGATGTTGGCGACCCGTTGGGCGCGCCCCGGAAAAAACACGTCCCTTTTTAGCCATTATTTATCCTTCAACCATTTTATTTACCAAACCAATAACTTCGCCCGGTTCCGCATGACGTTTCGTCTTCAGTTTGGAATATATAAGCTTCCCGTTCACGCTGACCTCGAAGCGTCCCCCTTCCGAGGGGATCAACGTTATGGTTTTGATCAGGTGCTCGAACTGCTTGAGCAGGTCGTTTGCCAGGCCAACGGCCCGGTCGGTATAGTGTCAGACAGCGCAGTAAACAATCTCGATCTTGAGCATAAGACCTCTCGTTCATTGTCCGTTATTCCAGGACTTGGATAGCTACCTCGCCTGCAATGCGGAAATTGCTACGGAATGGTACGGAATCAAACGTTAGAAAATTATAACATGCCGCGTCTAATACTTGGCACGATACAACTGCTGCGCTATAATCCGGTACGTTTTGTTCTAATAGAAGTAAGGAGAAAGTAATGCCTGTCTACACCTATCGTTGTGAATCCTGTGGGGTGCAGTTCGACCGCCAGCAATCGTACACTGATACACCCCTTAAAGTGTGCCCTGAATGTCGCAAAAGAAGTCTGAAAAAGGTCATCTCCCCGGTACGCATCGTATTTAAAGGGTCCGGATTCTATTCCACCGATAATAAATCCCCGTCCGGTGGTATAAGTTCTGAACCTGTAAAAAAAGAAGAAAAAAAGGACGGAGCAAAGGACGCCAAACCAGACAAGGAAAGTAAGGAAAGCAAACCTACCGCTAAGAGTGAATAGGCCAATAAAAAAAATCGCCGATCATTGGATTGGCGATTTCGATTTAAGAGATATTCGACAGACCTGGCGTCAAAGCGTTGCTCTATGAGACTAAAGCGAAATTATTCTTGATGTATAAACCTACTGCCTATAACGGCAAAGTTTCTTTAAGATCCGGGCGCGGGGGCGGATTCTTTTGACCGTATATAAGTTCTGCACCTGCCAATGAAATAACGTCTCCCGGGTATAGGACGCTCTGATTAACTCTCTTCCCGTTGACAAAAGTCCCGCCCGTGGAGTTCAGATCGAAAATAATATAACGACCATTGATCGCCCGTAACTGGGCGTGTGTGCGTGAAACTCGGGGGTCGTCCACGACCAGGGTATTTTCTATGCGCCTTCCAATGTTCACTATGGCCTGGTCAACCGGAATGACCCGGATGCCGTCGATGATCACGAAAGCGTCTTCAGGAATAGTACCGACATCGTCCCCAGGTTTTGCCTGGAGATCATCCATTTCGTGCCGTGAATTTTCCATAACTTCCTCCCATAAAAGATAAAAGGCCCCGATTTGAACCTGATTTAAATTATTATAAAGAATATCGAGCGATTTATCAAGCTATTCCATAAATTTTTATTTATATTAACCAGCTTTGAAGAAACTGGATAAATCCGCATAACGGTGTCTGGGTGTACTCTTTTATCTCCCCTATCGTATATATTATATGTTTTGAACACCCCATATTTCCGACCTCAGCTAATTTATCGCATGCCTTACATAAAACGTATCACAAGTTCTTTATTTTTCAGCCGGCCTTGGGGGTAAAACCTACAGGACGATCCGTGATTCAGGAAATCAATCCGATACTGAATTCCGGAGCGCAGCGAGCATATCCCTGTCATAAAGCATATGTTTCTTTTCGCCCTTGGCAAGGAGACGGGCGAAATCAATATCTTTCAAGATCTGGTCTGCATTCTCATAACCCGGGCCACACAAGATGATCCCCACCAAGGCTTGTAACCCATCCGTAGTTTGATTTAACGACAAGTATTTTCCCAGTTCCAGTTCAACCCGCGCTGCTATTTTAGGGGGGATATCTTCGTTGGAAACATCTTCGATCAAAACCAGGAAAAGGCTGTCTGCGAATCGCGAGATCGTATCAGTGGGTCGCAGCAGGCTCTTAAGATGTGAAGCCGCCTCATGTAAAAACGCGTTGAGCCGCCCTTGGTCCAACCTGCCTTGCAGCAATTCATATGGAGCGATGTCAATAAATAATACGCCGAAACGATTGGCGCCGATCTGCTTGGCTCTCTCCAATGAGTATGCGAGCCGGACTTTAAAGAATACGCTATTGTAAAGATGAGTGACCTCATCCCACGGAACGTCCTTAAGCGATCCCTGGGTAATTTGCAGACGCTGTACCAGGCTGCTAAGCTGGTCCATGTTGACCGGTTTCAAGAGCACCAGATCAGGTTCAGCCGGTAAACTATCGGCGGCTTGTGAATATGCCGTAACTACAACCACCGGCACCTTCATAAGCCGTTTATCGGCGCGAATCCACTCCAGTATCTTTGCCCCCGGAACACCGGGCAGGTTTAAGTCGAGCAGGATAATGTCCGGCGCGATTGATTCGAGGCGTTTCAATGCCTCCTTGCCGTGCAATATGATCTCAGTGCGATAGCCGGCAACGTCAAGAACATGACGGAATAAAGCCGCAATATCGCGCTCATCTTCAATGATCAGTGCCAGTGGTTTATCCATATTATCTCAACCAATCTCAGATGCACATCCGTACTTTATGGCATGGAAAAAGCCACTTATTCCAATCAAAACCCTGGAAATTGGAAATCCTTTATGGCTTGTGAGGATTTTCCAGGCATTCGTTCCTCGGAACGAAGAAGAACGAATGCTCCTTTTTCCAAAAAATAAAAAATCTCAAACCAAACTGAAAAAACTCAATGGAATAAAGTCATTATTAAGAACATTTGTTCTTGAGTCAATAAAGTTTGGCCAATTATTTTATGGTTTATAGACTTTCAGTAAACCTTTTCATCAAACAATCTGCTAACCATTCCATCCGACCATATGGTTTGAACCCGACTTCTTATCTATTATGCGGCAAAAACGACTTGGATTCAATAGCACATACAGGCGAAGTAAAGACTTTTTAATTCTTATGTATGGCAATCGGACAAGAACGCTCAACATTGGGCCAACCTAATAAACTTTTATAAGCTTAATGCCAGGGACCCGTAAAAGACATTAGCTGCCGGTTATCTTTCGTTCGCTATTTCCTGTCCGGCTGTAATATACACGGGGACAATTAGAGAACCATGAGAAACATGGATTTTAAGTTATTCACTTGTGTTAAATGTCTGTTAAATAAACTCAATAACAAAGTTTTACCTTCTCCGTAAGGACCTATACCTGCTGAGTATCTCGCTAAACTGACAATCCAAAGGAGTATAATCGCCGGACATTCGGTAATTTGCACACGAACGCCTAAGGGTGAAAATGCATTCTGAATACTTTTTCTTTAGCAAAGAACCTGGAGAGAAACATGCGAGATAAGCCATCTGTCGCCGTTCGATTAGGCAGATTACTTTTTTTATTCTGCGTAATCGGGCTTTTGGTTGTCTCGTCGGTATTGATCTATAATCTTTCAAACAAAAGACCGGGACAGTCCAGTTCGAACGGAGGGGCAACCAAAGGGATCGCGTATCCGTCTTCCGCCAATCTCTGCATTAACGGATGCCAAGCCC
>CAZPCR010000137.1:0-7562 GCA_964585035.1 uncultured Anaerolineaceae bacterium | reverse complement strand
TGACCAGCGGTGCGATGGGATAGGTCGCGATGACGTTCAAATTGGCGGGGATCTCGATGGTCTTCAGGGTCGGCGCCGCGGTCGCATCGGACACATACACGATGCCTGCATCTGCTTCGCCGAGCTGCACTTTCGCAACGACCTGTTTAACATCGGTCTCGTTCGAAACTACATTGGCGAGGACCTTGGTGATGAAATCCGTCCCATAGGTTGGGTCTTTGCTCATGTTATCGAGGATCTGGCGAGCGTATTTTCCGGCCGGGACTGTAACATCTCCCAGGACAACTTTCAATCCGGGCTTCGCCAGGTCCTGCAGGGTTTGCACATTCGCCGGGTTGGCCGGAGGCAGGATTACGACCAGTATGTTCGTCAGGAAATTCCGGGACGCAGCCTTGTCTACTAATCCGCCGGTTACCAACGTATCCATATTCGTCCCGCTGGCGGATGCAAATATATCCGCCGGGGCTCCCTGTTGGATTTGGGTAGCCAATGTTTGTGAGCCTGCGAAATTGAACGTAACGGTGACGCCGGAGTTGGCTGCTTCAAAGGCCTTGCCAATATCTCCAAATGCCTGGGTCAAGGATGCAGCCGCGAAGACTGTCAATTTTTGCGAAGCGGGTGCAGATGTTGCTGTCGCAGCCGGCGGTTGGGTGGCGGGAATGGTCGCAGAGGTCGGCGGTGCCGGTGTGCCGCAAGCCGCAAAGAAAAAAATCAGCAAGGCAATCATAGAGAAAAAGAGTTTCATATTTTCACCTTGATCAAGTAGAGTTTTTTGTTATCTTGATCGCATCCAGCTCCAAGACAATCTATCTAGCTTATGTGGGGCAAAATTTTAACCGATCTTATGTTTGAAACCACACGCTTCGGGAACGTAAACAGTTCGCGATATAAACGAATTAAGTCACGCATTAAAATCGAGAGATCGATAGATTGTGTTTTACAAACGAGTCACATATTTTAAAAGAGCAAACCAAAACTGTTATGCATTTCCGTTCAGAAAAGACAGCCTGGGCTTGCTGGGACATTATTCCGCTTCCGTACCAACCATCACACTTGAAGCCTTGATGATCGCAAAGGCTTCTCCACCCACTTTGAGCTTGAGGTTTTCTGTGGAAGTGTTCGTAATGATGGAAACGATCTGCTCCCCGCCTGTAAGCTGAAGGGTAACCTCAGAGTTAACCGCCCCCTTCGTAAGCTTGATCACTTTGCCTTTAAGGATATTCCTGGCGCTGAGCTTCATTTCTTCCTCCCGTTCATATAAGGTTTCAGCCACATCTTCCGGATAAAATTGAAGATTCAATGTTTGGCGGCATGCATCCAACCAATCCAAAATGGATTTGCGCTGGAAAATTTGATATTCCAATCCCAGGCGGTTATAGGTTTGTGAAGAAGGCATATCCACCAGGGCGCCTTCCATGTGCCTAAGGCTGGTCCGCACTTCAGCTACCTGCTGGTCTATCATTTCCTGGAGCTTCAAAAGGCCGGTCTGACGGGCAAAATAAAGTCGAGTGGTAAATTCCAGGCGGATTGTACGTACGCTGGTCCCGCCGGGCGTTTTGAGCCAGGTCTCGAACCGCAAACGGCCTAATGGCGTCAGACTCAGTTGGTTGCGGGCAGGAAGTTTCTCCTGCTTAACGACCCTGGATTTGATGAATTTTTTGGCTTCCAGCCGCTTGAGGATGTTATACGTCTCGCTCTGGCTGGCGCTCCAAATGGTGCCTAGTTCATTTAATAGCTTCTGGTGTAACTCGTAGCCATGGCAGGGCTGTATATACAAAAACCCCAAAAGTGCAAACTCCGGGGATTTGCCGCCTGAGCGAGGAACATCTCTTGATATACTCACTGAGTTAATATATCAGCGATTTTTGAGCCTGGCAAGCGTGGAATGACACACTGCTCTAGTTATATTTTTGCTTTAGACGCGATACTCTACTTTAATAGGAAAAAGATAAATTTGGATGGCTGCTTTCGTGTAAATAAACGAAAGCAGCCATCCAAATACGCCTACCTGTCATCCCCCGATGACCTTTGCAGTAGCCGCAGAGCGGGTATGAACGTCAAGCTTTTCGAAGATCGCCTTCAAATGCCGCTTAACGGTATTGGTAGTGACGAAAAGCTTCTCAGCAATCTCCTTGTTCGTTAATCCCTCGGCCAGCAGATTCAATACCTCGCGTTCGCGATCGGTCAGCCTGCTCAATTTGCTCAGAGCTTGATGCGTCAATCTGGTCTCCTCGACCAGGCGGCGAAATGAGGCTCGGTCGAAGGCTTGTTTCTCGATATATGCAGAAATGGAATGCTCCGAATAAATACGCTGAATTTCTTCCGGCTCTATTAAGCCACTGACCACAATCGTGGGAATATTCTCAGAATGAGTGGTTTCCAGCAATCTATAGCCATCCAAATTTTGTTCAACCGTACCTTTATCCCAAACACTACCAACAGGTCCCTGCAATGACAAGTCAATCACTGCCAGCGCAAACTTTTCCCTGCGAAGATAGCCAAGCGCATCGCCAAAACTTGCGCAAGTGCGCACCTGAAAGCCGGCGTCGGTTAAGAGCTCCTCGAGGATGCTTCTCCATCCGGCATCATCCTCCACAACCAGCGCTTTTTCATCCGGATGTTTTAACGGATCGGTGTGTCCTTTCCCGGGAAAGGTGGAGTTCGTGGATGTGGGAGCGGAGAGAGGAACGGTAATCGGCGGAGGACTTACGAGAATTCGATAAACTATGTCACGAAACTGGCTGCGGTGGAAACTTTCCTTGCGTAGAAAAGTGAATGCACCGTAATCTGTAAGTGCTGTGACGGCGAGTTCGACAGTCGCGAAACCCGTCAAAAGGATCGCGCGGCAGTTTGGATCGAGTCGACGGACAGCGTCCAGCACGCGCAAGCAAACAAAATTATTATGATTACTTGGAGAGAGTGAAAGGTCAAGAACGGCGAGCCGATGCGGTTGGGCTTTTAGGCTGAGAATTGCCTGTTCCAGATTATCGGCGACATCCACTTCCAACCCACAATCTGAGAGTATCTCACTTAAGATTTGCTGCCATGAATGGTCGTCTTCGACCACCAGCCCGCGTAGAATCTGTGCCATCAGGTATTCTCCACAGATGGCAAGCGCAATCGAAAAGTTGTTCCGTGCTGACCGTCACTCTCCACAACAACCGACCCACCAAGGCGTGTCATCAAGGTCTTCACCCACCACAACCCAAATCCTAATTTCCCGGGATTTGCACCGGGGCGCCCGGAAAAATTCAGTTCAAAGATCTGGTTGTGCAATTCCTGTGAAATTCCCGGACCACTATCTGTGATGGATATTTCCACCCATTCGGGTACCGAGACGCCAGTAATGGCGATAAGCCCATTTCCGTGCATCGCGGCAATCGCGTTTTCGATCAAGTTCCTAAATACAAATGTGAGACTCTGTCCACCCGCTATTACTGTGGGTAGGTCCTCCAAGCCATTCGATTCGATTTGAACTTCTCCGGATAGTTGCGCGGCGTGAATGGCATCGTCCACAAGAGAGGCGATATCCACTTTCTCCAACCGAATGGGACGCAGGTGTGACAGATTTTCCTGTACGATCTGCATGGCTTCCGTTGCACTGCGTTCGATCTCGGCGAGAGTGTTGGCGAGGTATGAATCTGTTTCAAGTACCTGACCATACTTATCCTGAATAGCCTGGACACGGACCGGTATGGTGCCGACTTTATTGTTCATATTGTGTAATAAGTTTGCCGAAATATCACCCACAGCGGCAAACGCCTCTGCTGTCCAGTGTCGCTCTTGAGAAGTGCGCAAGGCTTGCTGGCGAGCCTCATTTTGTACTACCAGAACCGCATAGTAAGCCAGGCAGGTGAGAACTTTTTCATCCCACTCCGACCCAGCAATTCTCCCAGCCCCAGAATCTAAACTGAATACGCTGAAGGCACCCAAAATGCCATTGTCGTCGCCTGTGAGCAAGGGAACGATCAAAGCCCGCGACCAATTTGGTGCATCGACGGAATCATTTGAGCCAGAGAGGGCACTTGAAACCGCGCTATTTGTTGTTATGGTTTTTTTGAGCAGGATCGCCTGCTTTATCAAACCCTCCCGCAACGATATATCTTCAGCAACGCGACGGTCGCCATTGGAGGCAGTTAACTCCAATCCATTGTCTATAATGAGCCAGATCGCGCTTGACGATGAATTCAGCAAATCGTTGGCAACAGCCACAAGATGATCCAGCACCTTCTGGCATGGCTGTGAAAGAAGGAGCTGGGCAACTTCCTGCAGGGCGTCCAGCAACCTGACTTCCTGAATGGCCGTGATCGCATATGTTGCCAGGGATTGAAGCATGTGGTTGTCGTCTTCGGAAAAGGCTCCCAAGTCCGGACTTTCGAGATTAAGGACACCTTCCAATCGACCACTGGCATTGATCAACGGCACAGCCAGCTCGGAACGCATTTCCAACCCGGAATCCAATGGATAATATATTTTTGACCAGGGTTCCTGCTGCAGGTCCGAAATGAGCAAAGGTTCCCGCGTGCGAGCTACGTGAGCCATAATGCTGGTCCCATCCAGAGGCAGTTTTTCAATCAGTGGGCGTTTAAGCTGTAATCCACTGACGGCTCGGGTAATAAGAAAATCACCTTTTTTGTCGAGGAGTCGAAAAATGCCATATTGTGCGTTCGTGATCTCCAGGGCCAATTGCAGAATGGAATCAAGCGTCTCCTCAAGGCGCAAGCGGGATGAGATCAATAACCCTGCCCGGCGAAGCTGATTTAATTCCTCATCCTTACGGGTTAAGTCGCGCCTGATCCCGGCAAGACGTTGTGAATGATAGATCGCCATCGCCGCTTGATTAACAAAATTATCGAGCATGAGTTGTTCGAGATTGGTGAACTGGCGATCTTCATGCAGGTAAATATACAGAATCCCCACGGCCTGCTCTGCAACAATCAGGGGAAAACAAGCAACTGCTTTTACCCCCAACGCGGCATGATAGGGATGGATATCCAGATCCGTCTCTTCATAGGATATCGCCCGGCGACGGCGCGTGATCGTTCGCATTCCTATCCCTTTGGGACGCGGCGCGTCATCCGGCTGGTCAGTCTCTGAACCCGTCTTTTGGCCTCCCGGCTCGGCAGATACGCGGGAGCCATTATCGAAAAGACCCGTTGCCTGATCGTAGGTATAAATCACGGCGGATGAACCCGGAATTACACGAATGGCGCTCTCAACAATCAAGGCGAGACTTAAATCATTCTGACCTGCATCGTCTGAGCCAATATGGTTGATCGCATTGCTGATCTGGTTCAGGCTTGCCAGGGCTTCCAGCAGACGCGGGTCAGTTTCTTCAGGGGATGGGAAGGGGTGTTTTTTCATCTCAAATAACGCTCGATCACGAATTAACAATGATTTTCTCATTTGATCGTTATCTACGCAAGTTTTGTTCAGCCCAGATTTTGAGCCAGCTTCCAACCGAGCTGCAAAGCGAAGAACCCCAATGCAATTCCACACGACAGATTTACCCAGCGAAAAAAGGCTGGAGTGATAAACCTGCGTCCCCATGCAACGAGGGCTGCCATGAACAAGCACCAGAGTATCAACCCGAGGTAGAAAGCAGAAAAGAAAATTAGATAATCAGACCGCTGGGGTACACCGGAAACAGTCGAGAAAATAGATGTGCTGACACTGAACCAAAAGGCAATCGCGAAAGGATTGCTCAACGACAGCACCGCGCCGGTAATCATATCGCCCCTATCCACGCCGGAGACGGATCCGGGAATATTTTTTCCCCCCGCGTCTTTGATCGCTTTGACCGCTAAATAAACAAGGAAACCAATTCCGAATACAGACAAAACCAACCGTATGATCCAGTTCTGGATAAGCGCGGCTGCACCCGCGAGCGCAAGAATCGCCCAGATTGAATCACCAATGAGCGATCCCGTTTGAACGAGGAGCGCGGGCCAAAACCCCCTGGCAATTCCCCGGCGGATGGTTTCCGCGGCAACAACACCCGGAGGCGCACAAAAAGCAATGGCAAGAATAAAAGATGATATGAACAGCGACATACGATTTTACAGGAAAGGCCGAGGTACGCCTCGGCCTTTCCTCTCCTCACCATGAGTTATTTAGCAATTTTCCAGATCAGGCGTCGAAATACATTGTGAATTCATAAGGATGCGGGCGCAAACGAGCCGGATCCACTTCCTTTTCACGCTTATATTCGATATAGGCTTCGAGCAGATCGGTGGTGAATACATCACCCTTCAAAAGGAATTCATGATCTGCTTCCAGTGCATCGAGAACTTCACCCAGTGAACCGGGAACCTGTTTGATTTTCTTTAATTCTGCGGCAGGCAGATCATACAGGTCCTTGTCAACCGGTTGACCGGGATCGATTTTATTTTGAATGCCATCCAGGCCAGCCATTAGCAATGCGGCGAAGCACAAATATGGGTTGCAGGAAGGGTCGGGAGCTCGGAATTCAACCCGTTTGGCTTTTGCGCTTTTCGAATACATAGGAATGCGGCAGACTGCCGAGCGATTCCGCTGTGAATATGCCAGGTTTACGGGAGCTTCAAAACCGGGCACCAGGCGGCGATAAGAGTTCGTCGTGGGGGCGGCCAGCGCCAATAGAGCAGGAGCGTGCTTGAGTAGGCCACCGATATAGAATTTGGCCGTATCCGAGAGACCTGCATAACCGGAGGCGTCGAAGAACAGGTTTTTGTCGTTACTCCACAGACTCTGGTGGACATGCATGCCTGAACCATTGTCACCGAACAAGGGTTTGGGCATGAATGTAGCGGTCAAACCGTTTGCACGCGAGATGGTCTTCACGATGTATTTGTATTTGATGAGTTTATCGGCCATGGTGACCAGACTGTCAAAGTGCAGGTCGATTTCACACTGACCCGCTGTGGCCACCTCATGGTGATGGGCCTCCACCTCCACGCCTGCTGCGATCAAAGCCAGAACGATCTTGCTGCGGATGTCCTGCAAAGTGTCAGCCGGGGGGACGGGGAAGTATCCGCCCTTCGCTGAAATCTGGCCGCCTAAATTGGGCTTCAAATCTTCGCCTGACTTCCACCAGCCTTCATTGCTGTCAACATAATAAAAACTGGAATTTGTGCCGCCCCCATAACGCACATCATTGAAAATGAAGAACTCCGCTTCGGGTCCCCAGAAACTTTTTGTTGCGATGCCGCTATCTTTGAGATAAGCTTCTGCTTTCTTTGCGATATAACGAGGATCGCGTTCATAAGGTTTACCGGATATAGGATCATAGACATCGCAAATAACCGCCAGCGTCGGGACTTCCATAGTCGGATCGACGAAAGCGGTATCCGCATCCAGGAAGAGTAACATGTCAGACTCATTGATGGCCTTAAAACCACGTATGGATGACCCGTCGAAACCGATCCCTTCTTCGAAAGTGGAATCGTCAATGGTGGATGGCGGAACGGTCATATGCTGCCAGGTACCGTGTAGATCGATGAAGCGCAGGTCCACCATTTGGATGTTCTTACCCATTGCGAGTAATTCTTTTGCCGTCTTTGCCATTCGATATTCTCCTCCAA
>CAZPCR010000136.1:0-7655 GCA_964585035.1 uncultured Anaerolineaceae bacterium | reverse complement strand
TTCGACTCGGGTCCCATGCCGTCCCATTCCGCTTGCGCCACTTCGCGCCAGCCCAACGTGCGCAGGAAGGAATCCGTCTCCACCTGGCTGCTCCCAAACATCTCTGAAAGCGTTCCCGATCCGATATGACGCCAGGCGTCCATTTGCCAGAAGCGGTCCTGGGCATGAACAAACCCCTGTGCAAAAAAGAGGTCATGTAATGTAGTGGCATAGATATGTGGAATGCCCATTTTGTCCCGATAAACATCCACCGAGCCATCCAATCCCTTCAAATGGATATCCCCGTCAATCTGCGGAAAGGATTTGGACGCGACAGTATTGGGAAGGTAACTTTTGAAATAGTAAAGCGCGCCTCCACTGAGCAGCAGGGCAATGATGACAACCCCCATCAATAAACGTCCCAGAACCTTTCCTGCCTTTTTCATGGCTCCTCCGGTAAAAAATTTTGGTGATTATATAACCGATGATGGAAAAACGCAGCCTTGGATAGGTTTTCTTTTTTAGAGTTATCTGATTTGAGCGACGATTGGCAACGCGATGTTGAGCGATATATATATGAAAGCAATAATAGGAAAGGATACCCGGTCGAACTGGTGTGAAAATTCCTGTTCGCCCTTCACCGCGAACCTTGAGGAAATGACGGTCTGGATCAGGCAAATAAAAATAGTTGTCAGCCCAATAAGGTTGATTTGATCCAACAGGGTCATCGTGCCGGTATCGGGGAGGTAGGTCGAAGTAATATAGGAATTCGCTACAGCCGCAAAAAAGCCGCCGACCAGAAGTTCGATCCGGATTTCCTCATGTGCTTTGAAGAATCCGGACAACAAGGCGACGCCGACCGCCGCGAACAGCGCCTGGAATAATTTGAGATAGAAGCCATATCCCTGCCGGAAGATGAAAATGCCATATCCGAATTGCGCAAAACTGTCCGGTCCCGATGGATTACCAAAGGTGGTATTTTCCGTAACCGTCTTGGCACCCATTACAGTATTCGCAATGTGATAACCCGGTATGCGGATGGAAGGATTGACGCGCGAGTTTGCTTTATCGGCTACATATTGGATCTGCGGGTGGATGGGATCTTGAATGAACATGCTTAATAAATGATCGTCCATCGGGTAGCGTGCCACGTTGAATGGATAATTGATGCTCGCCGATACCCGGTAGAGCGCATAATGTTGGTCCCCTGTTACAAGGTCCAGTATCTTTTGTTTACTTTGGATCGTCCCTGTAACAACCTGAAATGCTTCACCGGGGTTGAATGTTGGATCGTCGGCCGGTTGCTGCCATTTGAACCAGACATAAAAGTCTGCATTCCAGGCAACGTTTTTTATGGAAAAATCGGAGATCTTTTCGATCGATATACCCACCTGAACCGGTATCTTACCGGCCTGGGACTGGTTCTTTAATGCCAGGATCTGTTGATACCCTGTAAAGGCTTCGTTTTTA
Organism: uncultured Anaerolineaceae bacterium; assembly: GCA_964585035.1. Taxonomy (GTDB): domain Bacteria; phylum Chloroflexota; class Anaerolineae; order Anaerolineales; family Villigracilaceae; genus Fen-1038. The sequence continues at coordinate 6,206 of CAZPCR010000136.1, read as the reverse complement.
TTGAGAAGTGCCGGACGCAATGTAAACCACCCGGCCAACATACCGACAACGACCAGCCCTGTAACCCATGCAATTAAAAACCTTCGATGAGACATGACTCCTCCAATGGACGAATTTGGCTGATTATATAACCGGGGGGATTAAACTTCATTAAGTTAATATAGAATGGGGCATATAATTGCAAACCAGACTCAAAGGGAATTCAAACTATATTAATATGAACTCTTTTGCAATCCATGTCCACGACCTGCATAAGACCTACGTCGTCAGCAAACGGGAATCCGGTGTGTTGGCTGCGCTTCAAAGCCTGGTAGTACGCCATACCGAGGAAGTCCCTGCCGTGGACGGGATCTCGTTCGACCTGGCTCCCGGTGAAGTGGTGGGTTTTCTGGGCCCAAACGGAGCAGGTAAAACGACCACGCTAAAAATGCTTTCAGGCTTGCTGCATCCCACGGCGGGCGAGGTGACCGTGCTCGGCTACATACCCTCGAAACGCGACAAGGCTTTCCTGCGCCAAATTACATTGGTAATGGGTCAGCGTAATGAATTGGTATGGGACATACCGGCGCTGGATTCATTCGAGTTGAACCGGGCCATCTACCGCGTCCCTCCCGCGGACTATCGCTCCATACTGGATGAGTTAACCGAACTCCTCGACCTGGGTCCGCTCCTGCATAAACCTGTCCGCAATCTGTCACTGGGCGAACGAATGAAATGCGAGATCGCCGCGGCACTCTTGCACCGTCCACAGGTGGTCTTTCTGGATGAACCCACCATCGGACTCGATGTTACCATGCAGCGGCGCATCCGTAAATTCATCGCCGAGTACAACCACCGGTTTGGAGCCACGGTTCTGCTTACCAGCCACTATATGGCGGACGTGGAAGCCTTGTGCCGGCGCGTCATTGTCATCCACAACGGCAAACTCCTTTTTGACGGCGAACTGTCTTCCCTGGTCCAAAAATTCACCGCGCATAAAACCATCGTTGTACAGTTGGACGATATTTATGCCGACCTGCACTCGTATGGGGAGGTGATTTCGCGCGACGAGGGTCATATCACCCTGCGCGTCCCAAAAGCTGAAACAGCGCGGGTCACCGAGCGCTTGCTGGCAAATCTCCCGGTGATCGACCTGCTGGTAGAAGACCCACCCATTGAGGAAGTCATCGAACGCGTCTTTGCACAGGGGGCTTCATGAAAGACCTGGCGGTCTTATATGTTCAGCAGTTCAAGACCACTTTTGCTTCCATGCTGCAGTACCGCGCCTCGCTCTTTATCTGGATGATCGGCTCCGTGTTGGAGCCGCTTGTTTATCTCGTCGTATGGTCCACCGTCACGATATCCCACGGCGGAAGCGTGGGCGACTATACCGCCGCGCAGTTCGCAGCTTACTTTATTGTTTTAATGCTTGTCAACCAGGTTACCTATACCTGGATCATGTATGAATACGAGTATCGCATTCGCGAGGGACTCCTTTCGCCCGCGCTCTTGAGGCCTGTGCATCCGATCCATGCGGATATCTCCGATAACATATCCTCCAAGCTGGTCAGCATGCCGGTCATGCTTGTCATCGCGGCAGGACTGGCCGTGCTCTTTAAACCCACGGCAACCTTCCTGCCCTGGACGATCCTGGCTTTTATCCCGGCCCTGTTTCTGGCTTTCCTGGTGCGATTCCTGATCGAGTGGACACTGGCACAGTCGGCTTTTTGGACCACACGCGTTGGCGCTATAAACCAGGTCTATTTTGTTTTAGTCCTATTCCTCTCCGGCCAGATCGCCCCGCTTTCGCTCTTTCCAATGCCGATTCAAATCCTGGCAAACATCCTGCCGTTCCGTTGGATGATCGGCTTTCCGGTGGAGTTGATCCTTGGCCGGCTCAGTCCGACCCAGGCATTAACGGGCCTGGGTGCACAACTCATATGGCTGGTGATCAGCCTGGGTCTGGTACGGATCGTATGGCGGGCGGGGATCCGGATCTATTCGGCGGTGGGCGCATGAATTACCTGCGGCTTTTCGGTGTTTATTTCCGTTTGAGCGTAATGGGTGAGCTGGCGTATCGCGTTAACTTTTATGTTCAGCTTTTTCAATCCCTTGTGGAACTGGCGACTGCACTGACAGGCCTGGCGGTGATTTTCTCGTATACAGACAATCTAGCAGGTTGGAACCCGAATGAAATGCTGGCCCTGGTGGGGGTCTACTTTATCACCGGAGGAATAATCGGTTTGGTGATACAGCCAAGCCTGGAGCAGTTCATCACCTCGGTGCGCGATGGAACGCTTGACTTTACGCTGGTCAAGCCTGAAGATGCACAATTCCTTATGAGTTTTCAGGTGGTGAATATCTGGAAGTTGATCGATATTGTGATGGGGTTTGCCGTACTGACCACAGCGCTGATACGCCTTGGAAATAAAGTAGCGGCAGGGCAGGCTGTCAATTTCGGATTGATGCTGGTAACGGGGACAGTCATTATTTACAGCTTTTGGGTGATCCTAGCCTCATTATCGTTCTGGTTTGTGCGTGTGGAAAATATCCTGGTGATCTTCCAAAGCATGTACGAAGCCGGACGCTGGCCGATCAGCCTCTACCCGGGTTGGCTGCGCTTTGCGCTGACATTTATCGTGCCGGTGGCTTTTGCCACGACGGTGCCTGCCGAGGCCCTCACCGGCCGTCTGACGGGAAATACACTGCTGGGTGCGATGGCTGCGGCTTGCGTATTACTGGCAGCCTCGCGCCTTTGCTGGCGGATGGGGTTGCAGCGGTATTCCGGCGCCTCGGCTTGAGGTTGCAGAAAAATCCATCCCTAGGTGCCCTTACACGCGATGCAGTGATTCGCGAATTTTACCGATTTTTTTCGTCCCGCAGGTTTCTTATTTCCGGGCTAAACCTGCGGGACGATTCTTAACAACACTAAATTTATTTTACAGCTCCGGTCAACCTGGGGAACCAGTACCATAACAGGTCCGCCGCCGGTTTGCCATGCACCGAGGCGGATTTATCCTGCAGCATGGCAGGCGGGTAATATCCGCGGCTTATGACACCTCCCACCCACGGGCGGGTATTGATGGCATTCAACATGGCTTCATATAAGTCTGATTGTCCTTGTAAGTCGAGCGAGACCGCGCCGGGGTTATTAGGCTGGTTGAGCGCGCTCCAATCCAGACAGCCGCCATTTCCATCGCTCAGGCAGCCGGTTTTTGCACCGCTGGCGGAGGGATATGCCAGCGCCAACAGGATGGGTTTATTTATTATTGGAACCAGCGGGGCAATCTCGTTATCCAATAATTGTCCTGCCTGGTTCGTCATGTCGGCTTTGGGTGCTCCCGCTTGCAAAGCAAGGGGGGCGTTCCACAGCAGATAAATCCCATCCGTCGCTGAGAGAAAGCTCAAAGAAGTTTGCAATTTGCCAGGCGTATAAGGCAATGCCCATAAAACCTTGCCGTTGAAGTGCTGGCGTACTTCCGTCAATATAGCAGTCCAGCGGGCATCCGCATCGGCGGGAACGCCGGATGAGGAGCCGTCGGCCAGGGTTCCATTTGGCAGGGCCGGGTCCAACCAGTCGCCACCCAGGATCAACGCCTGTGAACCGGTCTGCGCAGCAAGGTCGGCGTAATTGACAGCAAAAGCCCGGTAATGATCGAACCAGGTCTGCCACCAGGTCGCGTCGCGCGGCGCCTTCGTCCAAAAATCGGCGGGAGTGGTCGCGAAATGAGGAATGGGGAAGATGCCCACATTCAAGTTCACAGCGCGTGCCTGACTGACCATGATCGCCGAATCGAGCCAGTATGGATCCTGTTCGGGCGCCAACCCGAACTCAAGAGGGGAGGCCCGTTGAAATGTCCAACTAGGTGTGAAGTAGACCCAGTTCGCCCCGAGTGCCCGGACGTTCTGTACGGCCTGTGGGTAGTAGTAAGACCAGTTGGGTTGATAACTTGACTGGAATTCAACGCCGCTCACAAACCCGGCTTGCCGCGCTGTGATGGCCGAACCGACCAACGTGCCCGGCTCGGTGTTTGACAGCCAGGCCCAACCGGTCACCGAGTCCTGAATATCCTGCGCGGCCAGGCTGGTTGCCACTACACGCCCTTTGGCCGAGTTGCCGGCTGTGGAATTATCATCGGCGCTGCCACATTGTCCATCACGGCAGTAGCGATAATATAGATTGCCCACTGTATTGAGCGGTCCATATAATTTATAAGCCCAATGATTATTGCCCATTGGCCACATCGGGATCGGTTCCGTCCAGCCATAGGGATTGAACTGAATGTATATGAGTTCATTGGCCGGCGTAGTGGAGGGGACGGTCACTTCGAATAGGATCGATGAGGAATTCCCAGCCTGCCAGGTATCGACCTGGTCCTGGATGACAATATCCTGCGGGGGAACGATCATCTCTCGCAGTTGATACTCGCCGGTGGCTTTATGTTCGGCATTCCAGAACCCATCGCCGAGCGTGTATTTATATTGAACATCTGCGCCTACCGGCAAACTGATGGTCGCGCTGTAGCGCCCATCCGCCTGGAGCGCCATGACAGGCATCCGGTCTGCAACGGTGCTCAGCCCGCCTTTGAGATCCGCAAAGGTATCGCCAAGTTCGAGCAGGTTCCCTGCAATCCGCACCGGTGCGCCCTGGATATCGTTCGGCGCGGTCACGTAAAAAGTTACACGTACCAATGCGGCGGCCTTGACTTTGATCTCCACCTCGGTATTGAGTCCCTGTGCTACTGTCGCACCTTGTTGAAAGGTTTGATACGTTCCGTCCAGAGCGTACGCCACCAGGTTGTGCGTGCCGGTCGGGAGCCCTTCGAGATCAAACCGACCCGCCGAGTCTGTGAACGATCTCTCCCCGCCTGCAGTCACCATAATATTTGGGATCGACGCGCCGGTATCCACGTTTAGAACGCGGCCCTGGATGCTGCCCATCGGGCGCGTATAGGTCTTATCATTCCATCCGCCCAGGATGTCCTTCACCTCGGCCTGGCCGGCCACGTAATACAAACGGTACCGAATGGGTTCGCCCAGCGCGGTATCTTCTGCCGTTTGCGTGCTGCTGATCCGCACATAGTGGTACTTGACTATCGCATCGTATGGCAAAGCCAGTGTGGCTGTATAGGTGTAACCATCCACCGATTGCATCGGGTAGGTTGTAGAGTTTAGCGCCAGGCCTGTAACTTCGTCCACGACGCTTAACCCCAGGCTTTCACCGGCGGCCAAAGGTTCCGGAAGAGTAACATTGAAGATGGTTTGGGCTTTTGGCAGCGGTGTTGCGGTGGGAAGAGCCGCCGTCGGTAATGGAGTGGAGACGGATGGTAGGGTGGCGATGAAGGGAAGTTGAGCTAAGGAAAAAGTACAAGCCAGGCTGCTTAAAGCCAGAATGCAAAATGCTGTAGAAAAAGCGCTGCGGGTTTTTGATTTCATTGTGATTCCTCCTCCACGGTTTTATTCTCCTCCGGTTTTCGGCGCCCGGCATAAGCGATAAAGCTCAGGATTATACTAATGAAATACAGTCCGATCATGGGAAGCATCACCAACCCCATGTTGACCGGGTCGACAGTCGGAGTGATGACTGCCGCCACAATAGAAATGATGACCACAGCGATACGCCACTGCTTCGCCAGGACCCGCGGCTTGACAAATCCGATAGCCGTCAAGAAATAAATGACCAGCGGGAATTCAAATGAAATTCCGATCCAAAATAACAGGCCGGTGACAAAGGAGAAATAGGACTCAGGGCGTATTTGTGCCTTGAAGCCCTCGAAGTTCAACAGAAACGGGAGCGCGCTTGGCAGTAACACGTAATATGTAAAAGCCATTCCGCCGATAAAAAATATGGCTGCCATCGGAATGCCTATCAAGCCGTACAACCGTTCGCGCGGTCTTAGCCCGGGCGCGGCAAACAGCCATAATTCAAAAACTACGTAAGGCAGCGAAATGGCCACGCCTGAGAGCAGGGCGACGGTCATGAACACGCCGATGGACTCGGTCACCTCGATAATTTGGAGTGATTGGAGTCCACCGATTGGGACGGCAAGAAATTTAATGATCTTATCTGTGAAGGCGGCCGAGATGCCCACTCCCACAGCGATCCCAAGGACGGCCCGCAGAAGATGTCCTCGTAAGGCTTCCACTTGATCCCAAAATAATTGCCGGGCTTGTTCACTTTGCGTAAGATCCACAAATACGTCGCCGAGTGGATGCTCTTCGGGTTC
>CAZPCR010000135.1:0-7708 GCA_964585035.1 uncultured Anaerolineaceae bacterium | reverse complement strand
CACTATAAAGCGCACGATCCAATGACCTGCAAATTCTGCCAGAACAAACGCCCTGAACCGGGCCAGACCGGACTGACCGGTCTGCTCGATGGCGAAGAGATGTTTATAAAACCGATAGGCTTCGATGAAATTCACGACCGCCATGGCATACAGCATCGTTTGAAAGACGAAAAGAAATGGCAGCCGTTGGGCATCGGTGCGGGTAAATCCAGCCCTAAATAGGAAGCCTTGAATACGGCGTATATCAAGCTAAGGAGAAAATCATGCAAATGATACGAAAAACCATGTTCATAGCGGTCGTTGTTTCCGTCCTGCTGGCGGGTTGTGCACCGGGACAGACACCTGATCAGATCGCGGCGCTGGTTGAGACGTCAGTGGCCTCGACGATACAGGCTCAAAATAATATGGGAACAGCGGTAGCCCTTACGGTAAATGCGCAAATGCCGACTCCGACCGAAACCTCAACACCTACGACGGTCCCTCTCAATATCCCTACTTTGACGCCCATCATTGATACCCCGACTCCATTTGTGGTTGTTTCGTCCGGTGGCGGTGGTGGCAGCAGCAGTGGAGGGAGCAGCAGCTCTACGACCAAGAAGTCCAAATATTTGTGCACCATCGTAGGTCAGGTCCCCGGGGATGGTAGCCGGGGTACAATTTTAAAAGAGGGCGATGGGCTGGACGTGAGGTGGACGTTCAGGAATGACGGCACCATAACCTGGGACCCCACCTGGATCTGGGAATTCTATTCTTCTTCGATAGACACAAACGTTGCTGATAATTATGGTTTGACCATGTCGTCCGCCGGAGCAGAACATTACCTTGGCGCAACCGTGCAGAAAACCGATACAATCACATTAGGCGTCCATCTAACAGCACCGACTTTTCAAGGTAGGGAACCAATCCATATCGGCACCGCATGGGATATTGATGGTAATGGATCAAAATTCTGCATCGCCGATATTAATATCGAAGTCATCCACCCGGGTATGACACCCTAGCAAGCAGGGAGCGAGATTTGGAAGAGTAGGGAGAATTGCGAATGAACCGGCAAAAGCGAATATTGTATTTCCTCTTGATCTTCACAATTTTTGTGATAAGTTGTGATGTCTCGACGCTCATCCCGGCTTCACAACCTCCAACCTCCGCCCCGAATGCGCTAAATGTCATCATTGCCCAGACTGCGGCGGCAGCTGCCACGCAAACAGCCAAGTTATTTACACCAACGTTCACACCTTCCGTGACACCATCCCCCACGCTGGTGCCTTTGGATACTCCGACCATTACCCCCACATTCCTGTTTATTTTACAATCGCCCACTCCCATTCCACAACTGGTAATGACCGCGGCCACACAGATCACCCCTTCCGCGAAGGATTACGATTGTCAGATAACCGGGCAATCCCCTCCCAATGATTGGCATATCGCTGCGGGCCAGGATTTCCAGGTAGATTGGACAGTTGCGAATGTGGGTAGGAAGAGCTGGGATGGTACGAACGTTGATTTTGTCTACCTGGGCGGTGCAAGAATTTACAAGGCAAAAGGCGCCGACCTTCCGAAGACCGTTGCGGCCGGAGAGATTGTCTCTCTTAAATTAACGATGACAGCTCCCAAAAGCTCAGGTTCGTATAAAACCACCTGGGCCCTGCAAATGGGGCAAGATGTTTTTTGTACGATGTCCGTGAGGATCACAGTCCAATAAACAAATGCTTCCAGCCGCCGAAACAAGACGGATTATTCGCAACGCCAACATAGTAAGAATGTTAAAGAAATTGCTTCTACTCGTCCTTACGTCCCACGCTTCCAGCCTGGGACTAAAGAATTCCGGAAAAACGATATGTGCAGGGCGTACGCCCTGCACATATCGTTTTTCCGGGTACTTCATGCCGGAGCTGTGAGTAGATACAATAAATCTGCATCGCAGCAAAACGATGCAGATTTATTTTTAATGCAGTTGTTGCGTTTATGAAGGTGGGGGAAGCGCCTCGTTATTGTTGAGTGCAGCAGCCGGCCTGCTGCGCAGGGTAAGAAATCCGACTACAACAGGAATGGCAATAAATATCAGCGCCAAGCAAATAAGTGCAAGGCCGACTGTCGGAGGAATAACTTCGGCATTGCTCATATCGTTAAATTCAAACTTGAAGGGCATATTCCCGGCCACTGCGAAAAAACCGAATATTAATAAAAACAATCCGGGGCAGCCACACAAAACAACCGACGCCAGGGTCGCTACAATGGATTTTGATCTATTGTCCATTATTTATTCTCTGTTGGAAGCTCATCATCAATGGGTATTTCTCGGAGAGGCTGCAACCTAACTGCGCAGCTTTGCTCCCAATTCCTGCTCAAGCCGCTTCACAATCTTATTCCGGATAGCCGCCGCATCGGCATCGGTCATGGTCTTATCGGGAGCCTGATACGTGAGATTATAGGCCAATGATTTCAGGCCTGTACCGATCTGTTCTCCGCGGTAGACATCGAATAAGCGGACATTGGCCAGTGACTTGGCTCCGGTTTGACGGATCAGAGCCTCCACCGCCGAGGCGGGCACCGATTCGGCGACGGTGATGGCGATGTCTTCCAAAACCGGGGGGAACTCGGGGACGGGTGTGACCTTATAAGCCGGAGCCACTTTACGCAAGGCAGCAAGATCAAACTCGGCAACCAGGACCGGATGTGGGCCGAATTCATATTTCTCTTTGACCATCGGGTGCAGCTCGCCCAATAAGCCTACAGTTTGACCGCTCACTCTTATCTCGGCAGCTTTACCAGGGTGCAGGCAGCCTGTCGGTAAGGAAGTCACCGGATCCACCGAATCTGTCGAGACGAAGGAAACATCAGTATATTGAAGACTACTCAGCAGGAGTTCGATACGCCCTTTCAGGTCGTAGAAATCGAGGGCGGCCGAATCCTTAATATCCCATGAGGTGGCAGCGCGCAGTCCGGTCATGGCAATGGCGAGTTTGTGCGGTTCCTCTGGGAGATCGTCATGGACGGGTTCGAATACCGGCCCAATTTCAAAAAAGGCCAGCGACTCGCTCAAACGAATATTATGCTCGAGATGATCAAGCACGGAGGCCGTTAAGCTGCGTCGCATAACATTCTTTTCGGGTGTAATTGGGTTTGTAATGCGGACGTATTCGCCGGTGAGTCCCAGGCGTGACTCATGTTCCGTTGAGGTGAGACGATAGCTGACCACCTCATCGAAGCCGATGGCAACCAGCAGGTCACGCAGGCGTTCCTCCCATTCGTATTCGGGATTGCCGATCTGCGGCGGGAGGTCATCGGCCATGTTGGTGGACGGAATGCGATCATAACCATAAGAGCGAGCGACTTCTTCGAGCACATCGGCGAGGCCGATGATGCCTTCGCCGATGTCAAGACGGTGGGGCGGCACTCGAACCACGATTTGAGAATCAAGATCCAATTTCCTGATTTTCGCCGATTTCCCAGTGCTATTTTTCGATCCACGAATGGTGCATTTGAATTCAAGCTTTTCAAGGAGCGCGGCGATCTCTTCCACGGACAGGTTGATACCGAGCAGGCGCCTGACATCTTTTGACGAAACCGTGACCGTAGGGTCCTTCGGCTTGAGTGGATATTCATCAACAAGTCCGGGGGCAGCCAGGCCGCCCGACCATAAAGCCATGTATTGCAAGCCGCGTTTAACTCCGGTTTCTGCCATGGCGGGATGCACGCCGCGCGAGAATCGAAAGGAGGCTTCCGACGGTAGATTGTGCTGTTGGGCGGTGCGGCGGATATTGATGAAGTTCCAGGCCGCGCCTTCGAGCAAAATGTTGCGTGTCTTTTCCGTGACCTCCGACTCAGCTCCGCCCATCACACCTGCAATCGAGAGAGGGCCCTTATCATCGCAGACCAATACATTGATGGATGTGAGCGTCCGTTCCACGCCATCGAGGGTGGTCAGTTTTTCGCCTTCTTTTGCGGGGCGGGTTGAGATCCTCACCGGTTTATTTCCTGCACGTTCCTTGAGCACATCGTAATCGAAGGCATGCAGTGGTTCGCCCAACTCAAGCATGGCATAGTTGGTGGCGTCCACAATGCAGTTGATGGGGCGCATACCCGCCAGTTTGAGCCGTCTTTGGACCTGATAGGGGCTGGGCCTGATCTCCACAGCGCGGATCAAACCCAGCACAAAGCGCGGGTTGAGTTCAGGCTTGGTGATGTCGATAGTAACAAGCTTTTCGATTGGATCACCCCCGGTTTTATATTTAATCTTAGGTTGTATAAGTTCGTGCCCGGTCAACGCGGAGAGTTCACGCGCAACACCAATCACGTTCGCATTGCGCGCCATATTAGGCAGGATACTGATATCGAGGACCGCATCACCCATGTAATCGGCCAGCGGCATACCGACCGACGCATCCTCATCGAGCAATATGATCCCGTCATGGTCTTCTGAGATGCCCAGCTCTTTTTCGGAACAAACCATCGAATATGATTCGACGCCGCGTATTTTTGTGCGCTTAAGGGTCATTAGCTGCAGTCCCTCGGCATGACCGTCGTAGAGGACTGCATTTTCCTTCGCATAGGCAACCTTGATCGGTTTGGGCAGTTTCCCCTGACCTTTCAAATGAAAGATATTAGGCGCGCCGGTCAGGACCGTGTGTGCTTCCTTTCCATCGAAGAGGTCACATAAGGTCAACCGGTCCGCGTTGGGATGCGGCATGACCTCCCGGATTTCAGCCACGACGATCTTGTCTTTATCCCAGGAGATGCCGGTCGTCTTGAATTCATGCGGTTCACCCTCGTTATAGACGGGCAGCGGCAGGCCAACGTATTCGATCCCATCCACTTCGAGACCGGCGAGAGTTAGTTTCCGTGCGATATCTTCGACGGACAAGCCATCGAGATCAATGAAATCTTTGAGCCAGGATAGAGGTATTTTCATTTTGGATTCCTAGAATTGTTCAAGGAAGCGAATATCGTTTCCCCAGAAATAGCGAATATCGTTGATACGGTATCTCAACATAAACTGGCGTTCGGGCCCCATGCCAAACGCAAAGCCGGTATACCTGCGAGGGTCATATCCGCCATTCTGTAAAACGGTCGGATGCACCATGCCGGAGCCCAGGATCTCCAGCCAGCCCGAATTCTTGCAGACGGCACATCCCTTCCCTCCGCATACAAAACATTCCACATCCATTTCTGCCGATGGTTCCGTGAATGGGAAGTAGGAGGCCCGGAAGCGTGTCTGGGTGTTCTGTCCAAACATGCGTCGGGCGAAATTGGAAAGCGTTCCTTTCAAGTCGCTGAAGGTAATGCTCTCGCCTACAGCCAACCCCTCCACTTGATTGAATTGGACTTCTGAGCGCGCCGTGACTTGCTCATGACGGTAGCACATCCCGGGTACCGCAATTCGGATGGGGGGTGGGTTTTTCGGATCCATGGCGGCAAATTCGCGCATGGCACGCATCTGGCCGGGCGAGGTTTGGGTACGCAGCAAAATCGGATTGTCGGACCGATTTGATACCGATCCCGGCAATGTACCTCCAGCGTCAACGTACAACGAGTCCTGCATATCACGAGCGGGATGATCGGGAGGAAAGTTCAGCAGCTGGAAGTTCATCTCATCCGATTCAACTTCGCGCGAGCTGTAGACCTGAAATCCCATTTCGGCCAGGATCGCCAGCACACGGCGCACCTGCTGCGTGGATGGATGGAGCCGCCCAATATGGGTTGTGCGGCCTGGCAGAGTTACATCCAACTTGTCTACAGCCAGTGAACGCTCCAGAACCATTTTCTTAACGGATTCGGATTTGGCAGTTAACGCAGCTTCGAGCGCAAACTTCACCCGGTTGGCGGCTTGACCGGCAGCAGGCCGATCCTCCTTTGAAAGTGTGCCAAGCCCACTGAAGACCTGCATCAAGGCGGAACTCCGCCCGAGGTGGGTTACGCGCCATTCATCCACCCCGGATTCATTGCTTACCGATGCAAGAGCATCAAGGGCAGTTTTCTCGATCTCGTTCAGGTTGTCAAACATTTAAGCCTCCTTGTCAGAGAGTAGATATAAAAGAACGATTAATAGAGATAATTTATGATTCGCAATTGAGTTGAGTTTCCAACTTCTGCTTTTTTCTAATTTCTAATCTCCGATATCAACTACTCAATTTTCAAAAAATAAAACCTCCCGCCCAAAAATGGGACGGGAGGGAATTCCCGCGGTACCACCCAAATTAGCCTAACCAGGCTCACTTCCAACCGACTAACATCGGTTCCCCGGATAACGTAGGGATCACGGCCTGAACTACTAGGTTTCCCATTCACTCAGACGGCTCAAGAGGGAACTTCCTTCAGTTGCTGCCGGGCCGGAGTCTCAACCACCTGTCCTTATAAGGAAGATGCTCCTGCGTCCCTGTCGGCTTGCGCTGATATACTTTCCTCCGTCGATGCCTATGCAAAAACGAATGCAGTAATTATCTGCAAAACGATAGGGCTGTCAAGTCTGGAATGTGAGGGATATCATGGACGAACTAAATCAATCACTTGAGCGCGGTAAGCAGGAGATCTTCTTTTATGCAACCGCCAGGATTTGAAGCAGTATACATTCAATCTTAAGGCGCATTGCAAAGGATAGGGACTACCTTAATACCACGAGAGGATTTTGCCAGACTAGATATGTAATGGAGGGTGCGTATGCACCCTCCATTACATAAAAATAAACTTCCTAGCTCATTCTATGGCGTTGAGGTAGCTGTCGGCGTCAAGGTTGGGGTATTGGTCGGCGTGAAAGTTGGAGAAGGAGTGAAGGTGGCCGTGGGAGTGAGTGTGAATGTCGCCGTTGGAACAAGGGTCAATGTGGATGTCGGCGGCATAGTTCCCAACCGGGTAATATGCGGCGCAAACCACAGTGCATTATCCTGGTGGGGTGAGCCGTTGGCTGAAACCAGCAGAATGAATTTGACGTTATTCCCTGCCAAAGGGCTAAGGTCGATGTCCACCGGATAGTATTTGCCCTCATAGACTTCATTCCACTGGCCAAGCGTTTTTATATTTCCGCCGCCAATTTGATACTCGAGTCGGAAGATCACATTGCACGAATAGGATTTGTACTGGCAGCTGATCAGCGCATGGAAGCGGTCACCATCATGGATATTGATGGCGGGGTACTCACCCTGGATGATCCCATTATTCACATTTTTCGGGACAGTGAGCAAGCCGGGCTCATCCTCGGTTTTCCCGTTTTCCATGACCGGGTGGTCCAGCTCGATCACATAACCGTTATTATCACCTTGAGTACCGGGGCAGGGCAGGTTGTTGTTATTATTCTGCCAGGCGGCATTGCAGTAGTTGGCGGCGAAATTATAGGCGGTATACGTGGGGCCGGATACGTTTATATCCACCCAGAAGGAACTCTGCATCTGGGCGCCGATGCCAAACAAAACGCCGGCCGGATCGCGTAATTGCCAAAAGCCCTGGTAGTGGCCGTTCTGGTTCGGCGTGACCATATTGATGGCGATGTCGATGGTCTGGCCCGGGTTGACATAATCGGATAAGCCCACGCTGTGTGGGGCGCTCATTTGACTGCCGCCAACGAAAACAACCGAAAAAGAAGGTGACCACGAACAAGTACCTACATTTTGTATGCGCCAGATCTTTGTGAAGTTTGCGTCCCGGCCAAGGGAGGTACCATCCGAAATGGTGACGTCCTTGATGAAGGCTGCGGCTTCGCACTCAATGATCGGCG